>JBHLNT010000267.1:0-4957 GCA_048941265.1 Promethearchaeota archaeon | reverse complement strand
TTAGCGATTCCATATTTATATACTCGATATATCTTCAATATTATTATTTGGAGTCTTATAATCTTCTACAAGGGAAAATCATTTAAAGCTAAAACGTTATCGCTCGATGAAAAACACTTAGAAAAGTATATTTTTGCTACAATTGGAGATTTTATTCGATATGATGATTATGATCAAAGTGATATCCAATATCTAATAACCAAAAGTGAAGATGTAATAAGCAAAGATATCGAAAAAGAGCGCGATGAAGTAAAATCACTGTTAAACAAACTTGATATTGACAGATTCCTAAAAGAAATTAGACCATTAGAAAAAGATGAAAAACAGAGATTTTACTTTACATTGAGATATCTCTTTAATCATAATTATATAAAGATTTGGAAGCCAGAACTCAGCTATGTTTATGAACCTGTGGAAAAGCAAGGACTGTATATTATTTATGATGATGGACGAGGAGTATATAATTATGCGTTTCAACAAGATTCTGAACAAGACCCCGGACTAGTATCTGGAATGTTCTCCGCTATCACATCATTCGTTAAAGAAATGACAAAATCCACTGAAGCATTGAAAAAAATTGACCATGGTGATATCACCATCCTCTTAGAATATGGTGAACGTATATTTGGTGCACTCTTCATTAAAGGCCCTCAAACTGCAGAAGTTAGAGCCCCATTAAAAGAATTTGTTAGTTGGTTTGAAGAATATTATAAGGATGTGTTGAAAAATTGGACTGGTTCACTCCAACATTTCAAAGTCGATGAAAATAAAGAAAAATTAGAGCAAATGTTTGAAGAAGATTAACTTTTTTTTTTTTTTTATTCAGGGATTGTTGCTACTGCACGAACCCACCCAGCACCAGCTCGAGCAACTTTTATTGGAAAACAATAGATTGTTGCACCTACTGGTGGTACTTTATCCAGATTTATTAGCTTTTCCATTTGAAAATATCCTAACTCAATCCCAGCAAAATGGCCTTCCCAAATTATCGATGTGTCAGGTTTTTTTTCTTTTATAGATTTTTTCCATTTTTTTGCTGTTATTGAAAAGGGAGCATCCCAAGACCAAGCATCAATTCCTACGACGTGTACTCCCTGTCTAATAATATGCAACGTTGCTTCTCTACCAACTCCAACTCCATGATCTATATATTCTTTCGTTCCATAATACCTTGGAGCATTCGTATGAACACATAAAATATCACCTTCCTGTAAAGTATGACCAATCTCATTTAATTTATTATCAACATCACTTGGTGTCATAATGTACCCTTCTTCATATTTGGTACAATCAAGCACAATTAAAGGACCTATCCCCCATTCTAGTGGAAAATCTTCAATTGTCATCGCTCTCTTTTTTTCTAATTCTTTATCTTGTATTGGAGCAAAATGCCAAGGAGCATCCATATGTGTTCCACTATGTGTCCCTAATGTAATGGATTCTACAGCCCACCCTTTCCCATCTGGTAAATGTTTTTCAGGTTTTAATCTTGGAAAAACAAAGCCCATTTGTAAAGCACCTTCCTCATGAGAAGTATACTCAATCTTAGGCTGTGTCAAAGGGGGATCAAACACAGCTTCCTCAGGATTTATGATTGGAATACTTAAATCAATAAATTTCATAATAATTTCTATGTTTCCGATTAATAAAAAGTTTGATTAATTAAATTAAAAAAAAAAATTATTTTGAAATCATTTGAGTTTACAAACTATACTTGAACTTAATTATATTTCAAAATATCGATTTCCTTAGATTTATTAATCAAATTTTTCGTTTAAAAAATAATTCAATCGATTTTTTTATTACAAATCTTTTTATAAGTATTTATCAAAAGAATATATCATGGATATTTTTAATTTAATTAAAATCATTGCCGCTGCTATAACCGTCGTGATTTCATTTGCTGTTGGAATTCGAGTATTACTTTTAAATCCAAGCAATTTATTGAATAGATGGTTTACTTTATTTTTTATTTCATCTTCATTAGGATTTTTAATTTACACTGGTTATCATTTCATATTAAATAACTCACAAATTGTCATTTTAATGATGATAATTGCCCAGATTTTTTTTAATTTCATTTTCATATCTTTAATGATGACGGTTTTTATATTAGAAAAGTATCAAAAAGTTGCAATGAGTCCTAGATACTTGGGTTTTATGCTCACTCTATTTATACTAATGAGTGTTGGGTATATGATATGGATTCCAACATTAAATATGGCAAGATATGCTCTCGGTATAGTCGATACGAAAACTCCAATTCCCTGGTTTATCACTATAATAATTATAAGAGCTATGTTAGCCATTTATGTCGTATACAAATATGCTTTAATGTCAAGAAAACTAGAAGGTGAGATTAGAAAGAGAGTTCAATGGTTTTTCATTGGAGTAATTTTTATTATCTCCGCTCTTATTATCGATTTAATTGGTGGCGCATTTGATCTTATTCTTATTGAAGTACTCGCTTTAGTTTCTGTTGACATTGCAACAATTGCGATATTTAAAGGCTTTTTAATTAAATAAATTAATTAAACGAGAAAGTGTCATTTTTTATTCACAATGAATTTTGGATTTTGTCTTAAAATAACTAATTGAGCTTTACTTCTTAAGCTATAATAAATAGAACATTTGATTGTAGCAAAAATTTTTATAACAATCTACCAATTTCATAATTTGACTTATTTGTAAAGTCAAAAACAATGCGATTCCATTTAAAAAAAATATCGAAAACTAAGTTGGTGTTATATATATGGTAATTGTTATGACTACTGTATGGATTCCTCATTCAAAAGCCCCTAAAGCAGGAAAACTCTTCTTAGAAGCCGTAAAGAAGTTTCCAGACGATAAAACCCTTTCAAAGAACCTCGTAAATAATGCAGTCGTTGCCACTAAAGAAGGATATAAAGTTGTAGTAGCAGATGAAATTAAGGATGGTAAACTCAAAGAATATTTAAACCTCGCAAATAAACAGCTTCTATTCTTCGCTGAAAATATTGAAGGATATAAATATCAAATCGAAGTGATGTCCTCAATTACCGAAGCAATGGCAGTTGTAGGGCTTGAACCACCTGAATCATGAAATTAATAAAATCGGATATTTATCCATTAAATCCTTTTTTTTTTTAAATAATTTAATATCTCACTCAAATCCAAAATAAAACTTACAATCTCTCATAGGAATAATAAGTATTGCATATTAAAAATCCTAATTTCTTATAAGTGTAAATAGCAGGATCATTTTCTACTCTTACTGTGATAAAACATTGTTTTTTTTCTCGAAATAAATCTTTTAATGCTGAAGAGATTAATGAACTAGCATAACCGCGGTTCCAGTAATCAGGATGAGTTCCAACTATAGGTACATATCCTATATTTTGATATCTCCATATATTTACTATAGTGACTAACTCCTTTTTTTCAAATATTCCATACCATATATTATTTTCATCAATCAGGATATCTTCTATTTGTTGAGACCCCCAGTAAATAGGATCTGCGGTCTTCATTAATGATGTTATCGCCTCCTTATGAGATTCACTTAGATTTTGGTAGGAATATTTCTCAAGATCCTTTTGATCTCCTTTTGTCAAACTCATACGATACAGAGCAATTTCTTTTTTACAATCTGGAAAGAATTTCGCAATTAAAAACTGATGTTTACTAAATCCCATAACTGAGATTGGTCTACAAGTCATTCCCTTTAGTAAAAATTCTATACTTGCAATAGATCCCCTCAACAGAATTCTTCGGTTCTTCCAGATTAACACCATTCCATGAATTTTCTCTTCATTATCTAATGCCATATATATTTGAGTATTTTCTGGATATTGAGCATAATCAACATGAAAAAAAAAGTACTCCGCAAAGTTATTTTTAATATAATCGTAAAAAATAGCTTCATTATCTGATGATACTCGAACTGAACTTAATTTTTCATCCTTCATTGAATCATCTAAGTATTGGAAAACTAAATAAATTTCGAATAAAACTAATCTCTCTTTATAAAAAAATAATAGTTTAACTCGCGAATAAAAGTAATAAAGAAAAGAGAAGAAGGGAGAAGTCATAAAGATGAAGATAATTTTCTCTTTTCCCAAACTTTAGTGATATTTCACCCTCTACTAAACACACTAGAGTCTAATTAAATGTTGAGTAACTGATAATTTTATAGTTTTTCTTCCAATAGTTCTATGGTAGTTTCACTTTTTTATAGAAGTCATAGAGAGTAGAATTTTATCAAAACTAGAACTTAATTTTTGAAGATTATAATCATTTTTTTTAAAAGTTCAATTGAAGTTCAACTATTTCATCTATTTATATTTCAGTATCTTTATTATATTAAAAAATGACGTCAGTAATTAGTAATCCATTAAAATCTAAAATATTTCAAATCCATTAGTGAATAGAAAATTGAATTATGTGATAAAAAATGACCTATCCTCTTAAAATTACAGTTGTGAAAGTTTGTGAACCTAAAGACATCATAGGGAAAGATTTCATTAGAAAATCAGGACAACCAATACCAAAATGTGGTTTTTTTTCTGAAGGAGATCAATTCATTGTACCAGAAACTGGTGCAATGCCTGAAAAATTTATTTGCATACATGCGTTTCATGCGATTAATAAATATGTAGAAGTTCTTAGGTTGGGTGGAAGTATTGAGGATTGGACAGGAGAAGATACTATCTTCGGTGTTTGCCCAGATGGTATACGCCCTGTAATATTTAAAATCGAACGAATAAAAGAAAAAAATTAATTTAGATGATTTATATTGCGACCTAAAGTAAAAATAACCGTTTTAAAAAAATTCTCTTCAAAAGATGTTTTGGGGTATGATTTCAAATTCCCAAATGGTTTTGTTGTAAAAGATTGTACTGCTGTTCAAGAAGGCCAAGAATTTATTGTTGAAGATGAATTAACTATGCCAGAAGGCTTCTGTCGTTGGGCATGGATT
>JBHLNT010000266.1:0-5018 GCA_048941265.1 Promethearchaeota archaeon | reverse complement strand
GTCCATTCTTTGAATTCATCGGCATGAGCAGGATGTCTACAATTTGGACATAGAACGATTCCACGATGATTGTCAGCGGGAAGTTTTGGAAGCTGAAAGCAAAAAATACACTTGAAATCCTCTAAGGATAAAATTCCTGCCTTTGGTTTATATTTCTCAAAAAGTACACTTCCAGTAGTTTTTGATCTACTTGGAGCAGCAGGTCTCGAGATAGTTTTTGTAGTTTTAGGTCTACTCGGAGTTGGTCTAGTTCTACTTGGAGCAGGTCTTGAAGTAGTACTTGTAATGCTAGGTCTACTTGGAGTTGGTCTAGTAGTGGTTCTTGTAGGTCTAGATCTACGTGGTGCTGTTCTAAGTGGAGTAGATGTCATGCTTCTTAAGCGTTGTCTTCTGCGGTTTATATAATCTTGAGAAATTTCAGGCATAGATCGTGCTGAACCAAAAATTCCATGTCTTATGAATATGTAAATTAAAGTTAAGAAAATTAAGACCAGCATTATGTCAAAATAGAAATAGACCTGCTCTACGATGATATAAAAATAATTGAGAATAATATTAAAAAATACAATATAAGATAAAATTCCCAATAAAAGTAAAAGTGTATAAAATGTTCCAAATTTTCTGGCACTTAGAGATCGAGTTTTTATGAGGTATACGACATTAAATTTCGTATAACATGCTCTTATTGTATATAAACCATATAGTAAATATGGAAATGCGAATATAAGAGTCCAAAGACTTATATATAAGAATGGAAACGTATCTTCAAAAAGATTTTCACCCCCCAATCCAGTGAAATAGCCCCATAAATTATAAAACAAACCTATTCCTAACGGACATAAGAGAAAAAAGGAAGTATTTTTTTGCGAATTATATTCATCATATTCTTTTCTTTTTTGAAAAAATTTAATAGTAAAAACTACCCAACATCCAACCAATAGCCATGAAAAAAAAATATTTAATGAATTTGAGATTATTATTCCATGAAATACTCCAATACTAAAAAAAATTAAGAGAATTATGAGATTTAATTTTTTATTAGAGATTAATCGTTCACCTAATTCTTATTTAGTATATTCTAATCAATCTTCATCATATTCAAGATATGCTGCTTTTCCTTCGATTATAGGATTCATAAAATCCAATATTTCTGGTAATAATTTTATATCTAGAGAACCCTCCACGCTGAATGGAATTCTATACCATTTTTTAGTTCTCAAATTAGCTCTGAAAATTTCAAAACCTAATGAAGTTCCATCTATTTGATAGGGATCTACGACTAGTGCAATTGCTTTATCCCATAATTTCTGATATCGAGCTTGAGTCCCTATATCTTCATCGCTCATCCATGTTCCATAAGAAGGATGGGAATGGTACCATCCGCAAATAAATAAATCTTTACTCTTAATGTCGTTAAAAGCTCTCACATAATTTTTATAATCTTTTATTTCCGCATAAACTGCTGTGCCATGTCCCATAGGATAAACGTCCTCAATATGAAGTTTAGGGCCGTAATCATATTGCTTTCCTGCCAAAAGTCCAATAACCTCAACCCATTTATTTCTTGAAATCTTCGGATTAGCATATTTTAAAGCATGGCTAGCTATTTTGAGAATAGCTTTCACTGAAATTGTTACAGTTTTATTATCTTTCAAATTTTTAGATCCGACCTCCTCAGTTTTCATCTCATCTATTATCTCTTTGGAAGGGGGTGATTTGGTGAGATTTTTTTTTTCATTTTTACTCAGAGAAGAAGAAATCTCTTCAGCTAAATCATCTTCCTCAAGTTTTAATTCATTATAGATTTCTTCTAGAAGTTCTTTCTTAATTTTATTTTTAATTCTCTTTTTTATGGCTTCTTTGATGGTGTTTTCATCAGATTTTTCATTTTCCAATTTATCTCTCACCATTTTTGATTAGCGTATTTCTTAACTAAATGTTTTACTTTTTTCTCGAAATTTTTGCGATCATTCATCATTTCAAGCGCTGCTTTTTTATTAAAAACGTCAGTAGGGTTAATAAATAAACCTCGTGTATTAAACATTGCTGTAATTGCTTGTATTACAGTAACAATCGTTTTTGAGGGGCTCCAACCTCCTTTTTTTCCGACCAAACTCGGATCTACGAGTGCTAGACAAATATTTCTCTGACCGGGATACTCAGAGGGTTTTGGCCAAAAATTAGGATGCCAAATAGGTGTATGTAACCGAACAAATGGTGGATGTCTGGGATAAGTGGGAGGATATTTAATTTCCAGCTTAAAAATCCCTCCTTGGTAAGCTGTACCTTTAGGCCCTTTAAGCAAGACAGCTAAATGGTCAATACTTTTCTGATCTGGATTAAAGGGTTTTAATTGATCAATGGTACCATCCTTAAGTAGCTTTTTAAGAGAAGCAAAATCCTGTGAAATTCGACTACTTCTTAAACTCATTTTATTTTTTCAAACCTCTGATTTTTTTATTAATTTTCTTATGAATATTATATAATAATAACTAATTATAAATTAAATTAAAAAGAGAAATTTAAATTAAATTTATACAATTTGTAAAGTTATAAAAATTTCTCCCCCATCGAAACCTGCGGCTGTAACTAGTTCCAAATTTCTTAAATCGTTCTCAAGGGGCGTAAGATCAAGATCAATTATACTAATATTGTTGAAATCCATTGTTGTTAGTGTTGGCTCCATTTCCGGATTTTTATTAAATCCCATCTGAGCTAATTTATTTACGATTTCCTCACAATGAGTATTATGATTAATTTCAATTAAAACCCTCCTTACCTCATCACCACATTGGAGGCATTTTAGATTTCTTTTCTTCTCAATTGGAAAAAATTTCATCGTCATTCCATTAAAAATAATATAGGACTTGACAGGTTCTCCTAACGCTTTATTTCCTTTCAACCAATGCAAGACTTTAATTGCTTCATGCGATTGAAGTGCGGATATTATTGAATTAATCGTAATTATACCAGGATCATGTCTATCTATTATTTTAATGATATCTGCTTTTGAAAATAAAGGTAAAAAACTATGTTTCTTTGCTAAATTGTTTGCTTCTTTTTGAATAAAATTAACATCTTCAATTCTTTTTGGATCAGGATCTCTTTCATTTGTATCTTTGAATAACATATTCGCCTTAAAAATACAATGAACTCGCTTTCTAGGAACACCTACCACGGTACAAGCAGCCATTTCGTCCATATCAGCTACTGGAAGAGGATCGCATTCATAACAAGCATTTTCGTAAGGATATACTGTATAGATATGGCCATTGTAACCTGCAACACCTCCGTCGATAAGTGGTTTTTTAAAACGCACGCATTGCGCATTTAAATTAAGTCTTGCATTCATTGAATCTAAACCTCCAATGATTACATCGGCTGCTTTATAGATTGCAGGATCAAGTCTTTCTAACGAAGAATGATACCCAATAATTGTAATATTTGGATTAATTTGCGCTAATTTTGCTGCGGCCACTATAGCTTTAGGTTCCCCCATTTTTGCATCGGTAAAGAGGATTTGCCTATTTAAATTCGAATGTTCTATAATATCCAAATCAACTAAGTCAAGATGTCCCACTCCCAACATAGCTAAATTCTTAGCAATTTCACAACCTAATCCTCCCACTCCTGCAATCAATACACGTGAATCTTTAATTAGTTTCTGATCCCACCCTTCCAATCTAAATTGCCGATCATACAGATTTCTCTCGTCTGCTGTTAATTCTTTACTAAAAAAATTAGAATCTTCTTCCAAATCTTTCACCTATTCTTATCTTAACCTTTTCTATATACTAAATTAGTAATTTAAAAATATATTTAAAAATAAAAAAAAGAGTTTGTATATTAGATATCAATTATCTAAATATTAACACTTATTTAACCTGCGGTACTCGCAGGTATTAGAAGTACCTCATCACCATCATTCACATTATATGAACTTAAAGGAGAACTATCATCCATTGTAACTCCTCCCGAGGATAAATGAAAATCTGCAGGATCTAATCCAAAAATATTACCAATTGTTTGTTTAACTGCTCTTACAGAATTAGCATCATCAACTAATAATTTCTGCCGCTTCTCACCAGGTCCAATTGTAGAAGTAAAGAACAGACTGATTTTCTTTCCTCCAGCTGAGGGAGTAGCTGCAGGAGTTTTTGATTTCATAGGGGTTTTTTCCTCAGGTTCTCCTAAATCCTCATCAAATTCATCATCAAAACCCATAATAATCAACTCTTTTTACTTTATTTTATTTATATAATATCTAATTATATCAATACTAGTATATAAATAATAAGAACTCGACTATATAAATAAAGTCATTTATTAAAGTTATTTAGTTTTAAACACTTTATTTATTTATCGGGAATTTTAAAATAATAGTCTATAATTTATATTAATAAATAAATCGTTAGGGAATAAAATCATATGGATAATAATAAACCCCCCAAATATCAAATCCAAGAAAAAACACCTGAGAAAGAAGAAATCATAACTGCTGATAAAACTTTGCTCAAAAAAATTAAGATCGAACGCCAAAAATTAGAAGAAGAACGTCAAGAATGGGAAAATGTAGTTAATAAAATACAAGGATATCAAGAAACGATTAAAGATTTAGAACGAAAGAGAAAGGAGAAAGAAAATGAAATTAAGAGTCTAATTTATGAAAAGGACCAATTAGCTAACGAATTAGATAATATCAAAAAAATAATTATTGATGAAAATAAAAAAATTCAAGGAAAGAAACAGGAATATTCTAACATCATAAATGAAGTTAATAAGCAAAGAGATGAGTTGAACAAGCTAAGAGATGATGTTAATAATGAAAAAAGGGATTGGGATTTTGAAAAACAAAAAAGAGCTAATCAAATAAAAGAAATAAAAACAAAAATCCCGGGATTAGAAAAAAGAGGAAATGATCTAGAAAATAAGAAATTTAAACTACAGAAAGAGGTTGATAATTTAAAAAATGAAATTGACAACCTTTCAAATGATAGAAACCGTT
This sequence comes from Promethearchaeota archaeon, assembly GCA_048941265.1. Lineage (GTDB taxonomy): Archaea > Asgardarchaeota > Lokiarchaeia > Sigyniarchaeales > SOKP01 > LW40-45. The sequence continues at coordinate 13 of JBHLNT010000266.1, read as the reverse complement.
TAAAAAACGAATT
>JBHLNT010000265.1:0-5029 GCA_048941265.1 Promethearchaeota archaeon | reverse complement strand
AATTTTTCCTTCTTGTATGAATTTAATTAAGTCTACTATATGTTGAGGATTCAATTTTGTGTCTATTACAGATTTATTGTTTTCATTCAACCACCGTGAAATATCTCCCATCAACCAATTGCAATATAACTTATATTGCTCTGACCCAAATGAATTATCTAATTTTATTCCGCTTTCAAAAAGATCTGCAATATCTTTATCCAGCACAAGAATCTCAGAATCGAATTCGGATAATTCGTACTGCTTTTGAAATCGTTTTGCTCTCTCATTAGGCATTTCTGGCAATTCTTTTTTGACTTTTGAGATAAATTTATCATCAACCTCGATGGGAACTAAGTCTTGTTCGGGGAAATAACGATAATCTTGCTCAAATTCCTTTGTTCTTAAAGAAATAGTAATTCTACTCTTATCATCCCAATGTCGTGTTTCTTGTATTAATTCTTTCCCTCGTTTTAATTGATTTCTTTGTCTTTGAATTTCCCACTTTAAAGCACGCTCAACCTCTTTAAAACTATTAATATTTTTTACTTCGCTTCGAGGATGCCCTTTAAGTGAAATATTTGCATCAACTCTTACCGAGCCTTCCAGATCTAAATTAGAAATGCCACAATATTGAACTATTGATTTCAACTGTTTAAGATATTCTCGCGCTTCTTCAGGTGTGCTTATAACTGGCTCAGATACTATTTCGATAAGTGTAACTCCCGAGCGGTTATAATCTACTAAAGTATAAGGCGAAGTTGCGATATTTCCCTTATGAACTAATCTGGCAGGGTCTTCTTCAAGATGAATTCTATTCAGTATTATATCCTTTTTAACTCCGTTTAATTTAATTGTTATTTTACCCCCATCGGCAAATGCCCTACCTCCTGCCTTATTATATTGGCTGATCTGAAATCCTTTTGGAAGGTCTGGATAAAAGTAATTCTTTCGAAAGAACCAAAAAGATTCATTTATGCTACATTCTAATGCTAAAGCCAACCGTGTAGCAAATTCTATAGCCTTTTTATTTATTACTGGTAATGAACCCGGAAGTCCCATACAGATTGGACATATGTAAGTATTAGGTTCTACACCTCGATAATTAGTACTACAACTGCAAAAGAATTTGGTTTTAAGATTTGTAAGCTGGATGTGAACCTCTAGACCAATTATCGTGGTTAGGGAGCTTTCAGTTGAAATAATCGATTACACTCTCCATTGAAATATTAAAATAATGATTAGTTTTAATTGTTAAATATAAAAAGCTTTCTATATATATATTTAATTTTAATTAAAAGTAAATTTTAAAATTTTTGAGAGGATTTATTCAATATTTGTTGACAATTTAATTTTTTAACTCCATTTTCTTCAAATAATCTCTCATAAAATTCATACACTTCATCCCAAGTCATTTTTTTCTATGATTTTAATTTAAATTTATATAGTATAAATCCCTAATTTATCAATAATCCTAGCAAAAAAAGGGAAAAATAATAAAATTTTACGTGTTCTAAGAAATTTGTCCGAGTCTAATCCAGCTGAATTAAAGCGTGCAGAAAAACTTATTTTAGAGAACGAAATAGATGAGGCTCTCGATATTCTGGAAAAAATTGAGAGGACTGCCTGGTCAAATTTTATGAAAGGAAATTATGAGGAAGCATTAAGAGAAGCATTAAAATGTAAGGAACTTTATGAAAAAATCGGAGAAAAAGTAAATATTGCTTCTAATTTAATTTTAATAGGTCAATCATCCGTTTTCGCAGGTGACTATGATCTCGGTTTAAATTGTGGGCTTAAAAGTTTAACATTGTTCGAAGAATTAAATAATCAAGAAGGGCAGGCTTCAAGTCTGTTCTTGATTGGCCTTGCATATAATTATATGGGAAAATTTAACCAATCAATTGAATTCTGTGAAAGAAGTTTAGCAATCGAAGAAATTAATCCGATAATAAAGGTGCAAACTTTATACAATTTAGGAGTAATTTATATTTTTAGAGGAGAGTTGGATCAAGCTCTAAAATATTCTTTAAGTAGCCTTGAACTCGCGGAGAAGCTGAAATTAAATAGAAGTATTTCTTTAAATTTAAGCTTAATCGGAGGTGCTTATCTATTTAAGGGTGATTATAACCGATCAAAAGATTATTGTTTACAATCTCTAATGGTTTCTGAAAGAGAAGGATTAATTTATCCTATTGCTTGGGCGCTAATATGTCTTATATCTTTAGGTTTAAATACAAATAGTTCGCTAGAAGAGCTAAAACAGTATAATGAGCGTTTAAAAGAATTGGCCGATCAAAATCCGAATTATAAAATTCTTAGTCATGCTTATAATTTAGGGAGAGCAAGTCTATTAATAAAATTTAGTTCTCGTTCACAAGATCGTGCTGAAGCAGAAAAGTTGCTTAATCAAATTGTTAATGAAAAGATATCTAATCCTTTAATTTACATGCCTACTGTGGATTTATATTGTCAATTTCTTGTTGAGGAACTAAAATTAACCAATGATTTGAAAGTTTTAGATGAATTAAATCCGCTAATTAATCGTTTACTTTATATAACTGAAAAAACTCAATCTTATTGGTGGTTAATCGAGGGGAAATTGCTACAATCAAAAATTGCATTGATTCAGATGAAGTTTAAAGAGGCCGAGATACTTCTATCACAAGCTCAAAAAATCGCAGAATCGCATGATTTTAAATCATATGCTAAAATAATTTCAAATGATCATGATTATCTACTTGAGCAAAAAGAGATGTGGGAGCACCTTAAGAAGATAAAGGCTCCTATGAAAGATCGTATAAACTTGGCTTCTTTTGATGGAGTTATAAAACGCTTGCAATCAATACAAGCCATGGAACCACCTGAATTAGTTGAAGAAGAACCTATTTTCCTTCTGATAATGGATAAAAGTGGAATTTCATATTTTAATTACTCATTCATTGAGGGTTGGGACTATAATTGGCTTTTTAGTTCATTCATGTCGGCGTTTGATACCTTTAGTTCCGAGTTGTTTTCCGAATCGATCGACCGTATCAAAATAGGTGAAAATATCATCTTGATAAACCCGGTTGAATCATTTTTGGTGTGCTATGTAATTAAAGGGCAGTCCTATTTGGGCTTAAAGAAGTTAAACCGCTTTTCAAATGCAATAAAAAATGATGCCGAAATCTGGGAAACTCTAAACAGGGCAGTCAAAAGCGGTAAAGAATTGGAGTTGGATAAACCGAAATCTCTCGGTGCTTTAGTGAATGAGATTTTTAACCAATAAGTATTTTATCCTCGTAAAGATAGCTTAAATAATCCATATTTAAATTACTTCATAAGAATACCTTGCACATAAAAGGCACACATTTTACACCTATTAAACGATTCATAATGGATTATCTTTTTAAATATATGAATATAAAACTATTTTTTTAAAGGTTGTTAATTGAATGTAAACTCCAAAACCAATGATTAATTCATGAGTATTATTCATTTCTTTTTATCTCCTGTTTTAATTGGCGCCATTTTTCTAAACAACTTTAATTCTTGTTCAAGTTGATAGCCGATATTAAGAATCCCACTTTCATCAAAGTAATTTCCAATAATTTGGAAGCCAATAGGGAGCTCATTATTATCAAATCCACAGGGTATTGACAGAGCCGGTAATCCCGCAAGATTTACTGGACAAGTTAAAATATCCATCAAATACATTTGTAGAGGATCATCAATTAATTCTCCTATTTTAAACGCAGTTGTCGGCATTGTAGGACAAACAATAGAATCGCATTTCTTAAAAGCTTCTTGAAAATCATTTTTAATTAGAGTTCTTACTTTAAGCGCTTTAATATAAAACATATCATAATATCCTGCTGACAATGCATACGTTCCTAACATAATTCTTCTTCTAACTTCTGTGCCAAATTCAGCACCTCTTGTCCTACTAAATACATCAAATACATCTCCAGTCAAATCATCGCTCATTTTGCCATATCTTAAACCATCAAATCGAGCTAAATTTGAACTCGCTTCGCTCATGCAGAGTAAATAATAGGTTGGTACTGTATATTCAAGATGTGGTATTGAAACATTTATTGTTTTTGCTCCTAAACTTTCTAGCTTTCTAACTGCTCTTTCTACTGAATCTTTTACGGGGTTGGCTAATCCTTCACCAAAAAATTCTTCGGGAACTCCAAGAATTTTTTTTTCAATCGGCTGAGTTAGTTCTTCAGTATATTTATCGACTTTTATATCTACTGAAGTTGAATCTAAAGGATCTTTACCTGCCATTATCTCGAGTAAAAGTGCAGAATCATACACACATTTAGTAATAGGACCAATCTGATCCAGAGAATTAGCAAAAGCTACTAAACCATATCTAGAGATTCTTCCGTAGGTTGGTTTTAATCCAACAACTCCACAATAAGATGCGGGAGCCCTTATACTACCTCCTGTGTCACTTCCTAAGGCAAATATGGCTTGTCCTGCAGCAATCGCAGCTCCAGACCCTCCACTTGATCCTCCTGGAACTCTTGTAAGATCCCAAGGATTATATGATGGGCCATAACAACTATTTTCGGTTGAACTTCCCATAGCAAACTCGTCCATATTAGTATTACCTATATGAACTGCCCCGCCTTTTTCAATTAAACGTTCTATTACTGTTGCATTATAAGGGGGATAATACCCTTTTAGTATTTCTGAGCAACAGGTCGTAGGAGTGTCTTTTATGCAAATAAGATCTTTGTTCGCAATAGGCAATCCATATAATTTTCCAATTGATTTGCCTCGATCTAAATCATTATCTAAGTTTTTTGCTTTTTTTAAAGCTTTTTCTTCAGTTAAATGAACAAATGAATGTATTAATTGGTCTGTTTCTTTAATTCTTTCAAAGTTAGATTGAATTAATTCATGGATTGATATTTCCTTGTTTTTTATTTTCTCAATTAATTCAAATCCCATGTATTCATAGTAATTATTCATTGAAATCTAACCAGTAAAATCAATATATATTATAATAAAATTACAAAATTAGCTTATCTTCACTAGTAAACGGTTTCTAAAA
>JBHLNT010000264.1:0-5053 GCA_048941265.1 Promethearchaeota archaeon | reverse complement strand
CATCATTATAAGCTTCCTTAATTTCATTTGATATAGTTAAGGAACCTCCAAATTCTTTTATATTATTTTTAGCAATATCGATTATTTTGCTATCTAAGTCATATTCTTTAGGATGAGCTAAAGTAATATCCATTCCATATCGGGAAGTGATTAATAAAATTGAATTTGGAACACTTACTGGAAGAGCTTTTGGATGATAGGCCCAAGAAATCACTATTTTTTTTCCACTCGGTTTCCCCTTTTTCTCTTTGATTGTAAAAATATCTGTTAAAGCCTGAAGTGGATGGAATTGATCATCTTCAAAATTTATGATTGGAACATTGGAGTATTGTGCAAATTCCCTTAGAATTCTATTTCCTTCTTTATAAATCCAATTTACTGAAACTGGGAACAATCGGATTCCTATAGCATCATAATACCTCGCTAAAACATTTGCTGTATCTTTTACAGACTCAGATTGAGCTCCAAGCCATGAATCTTTTATATTATTAAATGTAGGATGCATTCCCAACTGATAAGCTGCGACTTCTGTAGAATTTCTTGTTCTTGTTGAAGGATTATAAAAATACATGCAGAGTGATTTACCTATTAGAGCATTTCTATATTTTTCTGGATGAATCTTTACATCTTGTGTTAGTTCTAATAACCTATCTAAATCTTTTCTACTCCAATCTTGTGTCGAAATAAAATCCTTTTTATTTTTTGGGTTCAAAGTCATAAAAAACTCATCTTTAGTCTACATAAACTATATCGCTAATTAAATTCATGATATTTTAAATGTTGATGTTCAAATAATTCAATATAGGAAAAATAAAAATTAGAATCCTTTATATAAGAATGTTTGCTTTTGAATGCCTTACAAAATGTTTATTATTTACGTAAATAAGATCCTAAATCCATCATATCACCATCACCTTGTTTTACTTGAATTTTGCTTTTAATGCCTTTCGCTTTCCTCTCTAAAAAAATGATGACATCTTTAGGAATTCTTCTAGGAACATTACCAGATTGAGCAATGATTGTTAAAAGGTACTCTAAATTTTGAATTACATCAGGAGTTATTAATTCATTTATGACCTGTTGATATATTTGAGATTCATTAGTCTTTAAATAATTCAAATATGTATAAGCATCAGGCATCAAAACAGCTCTTAAAATGTAGTCTACTTTTTCCCAAATGCTTGTCACTTTTTCTTGAGATGCTTGATTTCTCTTTTGAGCTTCCATTAATGCCTTTATTTTTTTCATTCGAATTTTTTCTAATTCATGTTCTTCTTTTTCTTCTTTTTCACTCATTTTTTCTACACATTATTTATCTCATTCATTATTCACAATTTTAAGAGCAATTTCTAAAGCTCGAATACCATCATCCAAACTCACTAAAGTTTCAGCATCATATAGAAAGTTATTAATTTCTCTCCTAAGTGGTTCATCAGATCTTAAAGGTGTGTATGAAATTTCTTTAGTTTCTGGCCATTCGCCTTGTAAATCCTTTCCAGTGTGGATATTAACTTTTTGAGATATAAAATCAATCGTTATTCCACCCAATTCTCCATTAACATACATTCTTCTAAATTTGGAAGGTGTGAGCCAATTTGATTCAATATTACCAATAGCACTTCCGAAGTCTAAGATAATAAAAGCCGCATCAGCATGAATATTGTCTTTAAAACATTTTTTAAAACCTACCGCTTTTAAAATTTTCTGATCCTTCATAACCCTTTCTTGAAGATAAATATCATGAATAGATAAATCCAAAATAACTCCCATCTGCCATTCCCTTCTAGGATACAACCCTACACGTTTTGAAGTTATAGAAAGAATTTCCCCTATTTTAGGTAGATGATTTAGTAATTTCTCAAAAACGGGATTATAAAGTTCAATAAAACCAGGCATTATCCGAATATTATTTTCATATTTCTTAAATTCTTTTAGATCTCTAATATCTAATGCCATTGGCTTTTCCATTAAAATATCTATACCTGCGTGGGCAAATTTTTTTGATAGTTCAGGTATGAATCTGGGCGGAGTACAAATACTAGCAGCATCTATATCCTCATTCTTAATTAGTTCATCTACATCTTTATATAAATTTACTGTATCATACTGATAATTATTTCTAAATGTTTCTAATCTTGCCTCGTCTGAATCGCAAATTGCGATTAATTTCGATAATTCATCAAAATTTCTTATATGTGCCCGACCAAACCATCCAGCGCCAACAACCGCAGTTCTTTTTTCTTTCATCTATTCAAAGTTGCTGTTTATAAATAAAATAATAGATATTAAAATAAGAATTTTTTGAACTTCTATAACTTTTAATAGAAAAACACTAAATAATAATGATTTACTTCTATCTATAGATCCAAAATGAGTGATGAAATTTACAGAGCACTACAACAACATCTTGATAAGGTTACGATCGGTTTTCCTTCCACCGAATCTGGAGTTGAAATTCGTGTATTGAAACATTTATTCACTCCAGAAGAGGCAAAAATCGCACGATACTTAAGATTTTCATGGAAAGATTTAGAACCATTAGAAGATATTTATAATCGAGTTAAATCAGAAGGATATTCTCTTCATGAATTGGAAAATCACTTAGATGCTATGGCGAAAAAAGGAGCTATTATGGCACTAAAAGTGGGAGATATTAAAACGTATGGTAATGCAAATTTCATTGTGGGGATGTCAGATTATCAGGTCAATAAATTAACCCGAGATTTTTTCAAAGATTCATTAAAGTATTTATATGAGGCATATTTGAGAGAACTTGGAAAAATTCCTATACCTCAAACGCGGATACTACCGGTAGAACAAAGTTTAGATGTTGCTGAAGGATTGGCAACCTATGATGATATTAAAAAGATTCTCGATAAATCTGAAGGTCCTTATATGATAGCTAACTGTGTTTGTCGTCAAGGTAGAGATTTACTTAAGAAACCATGTAAAATGACTAAAAGAAGAGAAACTTGCTTAAGTTTTGGTTATGCTGCTCATAGATATATTGAGCAAGGATGGGGACGGCAAATAACCAAAGACGAGGCTCTCAAAATCATTAAAAAAAATGAGAAGGAGGGTTTAATCCATCAAATAAATAATGCTCAACGACCTGACTTTATCTGCAGTTGCTGTACTTGTTGTTGTGAAGGATTGAAAATTCTAAAAACTCTTCCGAATCCGGGGCAATTAATATTAAGTAATTATTTTTTTAAAATCGATTCTGAGGTATGTAATGGCTGTGGTGCATGTATAGAGCGTTGTCAAATGGATGCCATTGTATCCAAAAATGATGTTTTTTCCATTATTAAAAAGAGATGTATAGGATGTGGAAACTGTATAAATTATTGTCCCGCCAATGCTATAAAACTTAAGAAGAAAAGGACACTTTACATTCCCCCAGAAACAGGGGGGGATTTATATAATGAGATTATTAATCTAAAAGTCAAACTTAAAGATAAAAAATAAGTAGTCCCCCCTCCCGGAATCTCATGACTTTTCACGATGGAAAAGACTTTTTGAGCCGGGGACCTATACCGGGCATTATATTGCCTCACGGTGGCTGCTGGCTGACGTATAATCATAAGCTTTTGCCTCAATACGCGATAGTTATCTACAGCCGCGCGCTCTAACCAACTGAGCTAAGGGGGGTGATCCTATGCTAAAATCTAATTTTAATAAATTTTTAAATTTTTGAATTAATATAATTTTTACTATTCACTTTTAAAAAATCAAAAAAGGAAACAATCCTTTATTTATTATTTAAGAATTTAAATCTTTTCTAATGAAAAAATTTATAATACAGTAATATATTTAATTTTTATAAGAAGTATTAAACAAAATTAATAAAATTGATTCAGAAATAAGAGGCGTATGCGTTTGCGTGAAGAAACAGATTACGCGGAAGCTCTAGAAGCTTATAAAGATAATGATCTTGTAATCCTTGAACCATGGGGTAGAAGCATTGATCACCTTAGGTTAACGATAATAGGAAAACCGAAAATCCCATATGCTGGAGGTAAATTTATTTTCGAAATTAAATTTCCAGATAATTATCCTTTTGCTCCTCCTTATGTTTATGCTGTGACGCTTATGTGGCATCCAAATATTGATTCTTCAATCCCACCTGGTAAACTAAATATCTGTTTAGACTTAATAAATCCTGATCTGGTGGGTAAAGTTGATGCGGCAACAGGTGCGAGCGGATGGACTCCCTCAAAAACACTAACAAATATTATTGAAGCTCTGAAAGCTATGATGCATATGGAGGCTCCATTCTTTAATCCGGGAGATCCTCTGAATCATGAGGCAGGAGAGCAATACTTTAGAAGTCTTAAAAAATTTGAGGCAAAAGCCCGTCAATGGACTGAAAAATATGCTATGGATTAATTAATTATTTTCAGTCCTATTCTTTTTCTTTGATGTACGATTGATTACTGATTTATACTTTTTACTATAAAACTCTAATTTATTTTTTAAATAAATAACTAGACAATATTATGATCTCATTTAAAAATAAAAAAGTCATAGTCTTTGATTTGGATGGTACAATTGTTAACTTAGCTGTTGATTGGCATTATATCAAAACAAAAATGAGTGAGCGATATTTTAAAATATATGGAGAGCGTTGCGAATTTAAACATATTTCAGGCTGTCTTGACTACGTTGTGGCAAAGAATGACGAGAGAGAACTTAAAAACTTCTTTAATATCTTGGAAGATTATGAAATGAAGAATATAAATGATAGCAAGGAAATTGAAGAGACCATTTTTTTTATCAATAACTTAAATTTGTTTGGGGTCCCAAAAGAGACTAAACTTGCTATTTTTTCTCTTAATACACGAAAACTTATCATTAAATCATTAGAATTGGCAAATTTATATAATAAGTTTGATTTTATTATCGGGAGAGAAGATATTAGGAAATGGAAACCCAATCCAGATGGATTATTAAAAATAAAGGATTATTTTGGCGTAAATAATAAAGATATGATATATTTTGGTGATCTTAAAAAGGATATCAAAACTGGAAAAAATGCAGGAGTTGAATCTTA
>JBHLNT010000263.1:0-5054 GCA_048941265.1 Promethearchaeota archaeon | reverse complement strand
CCACTTTTAATAGACATATTATCAAGTATTTCTACTGCTTTTTCAGCTGCTTTTCTAAATCCCTCTGTAATTACCGTGGGATGTATCTTTTGTTCAAGAAGCTTTTTAGCCCTCTTTAAAAGTTCTCCAGTAAGGATAACAGAGGTTGTTGTACCATCACCTACTTCAGAATCCTGAGTTTTAGCAACTTCGACCATCATTTTTGCCGCAGGATGTTGAACATCTATTTCTTTTAATATTGTAGCCCCATCATTGGTGATTACCACATCACCGAACTGATCTACTAACATTTTATCCATTCCACGGGGGCCAAGTGATGTTCTTACAGCTTCAGCAATTACAATAGCCGCAGCAATATTGTTTTCCATGGCATCTCTACCACGAGTTCTCTGGGTTCCCTCTTTCATGATTAATACTGGTGTTCCACCTAATTGTGCCATATTTATTTCACTCTGTTTTAGTTTTGTATAATTTTTATTTTAATTTTAAACATAAATATGATTTAGAGATCTTTATATATTAAAAATTAAAAAGTTTTCTTTTTTTGATTTTATTCAATTCTTTTATTAATTATCACGTTTTTCAAAAAAAATAAAATTAATCTCATACCATTTATTTTCAACATCATGAGTTTAACCCATAAACCACGAGAACTGCATCGAGGTCGCCTTGTTGGATATTGTATAGGCTATTTTGGCTTTATTTTAACCGATGTTTTTAGAGGTGTTTTTCTTTTTCAATATTATGTATATACAATTAATTTAAGCTCAATTTTAGTGTCAATAGGAATTGCCATACGATTATTTATAGCAGCAATTTCTTCTATTATGTTTGGAGTTTTAGCAGATAATAAAAAACCAGGAAAATTGGGGAAACGACGTCCCTTTTTAATTTATGGTATGCCTGTTTGGGTATTAACTTGTATATTAATATGGCTACCACCGTGGTATTGTCCTGAGACAAATTCTTTGTATTGGCCTACAGCTCTATGGCTTTGGATAAATTTAATTTTAAATGCTTTATCAGCGATGTGTATCTTAAGCGCATACTCTTCTATGTTCCCAGAGCAATCCCAAACTCACGTAAATAGAAAAAAAGTAGCTTCAATGACTGCATTTTTATCGATTATTGCATCAGGGATATCATTGCTGTTGCCTTTAACTGTCCAGAGTCTCTTAAAAGATCCCGAACACGTAAAGTGGTGGGAACCTTCGGGAAAAGTAATTCTTTTCTATATTCCCTTGGTTGGCGGCACACTTGCCATTTTTGGATTAGTTTTAATAATTATCACTTTTTTTTCTGTCGATGAAAGTTTTCATAATAGGTTTAAAGATTTAGAAACGAAAAAAAAATCAGTTTTCGAAACTTTTCGTCAAATGGCGGTACCTGCTCAGGATATGAAATTTAGAAAATTTTTATTGGTAGGATTTTTCACGAGTATGGCAGGAACATTTTTAGGGATTCTGATTTTTCCTTTTTTAACTTATACATTAAAGTTTCGAGGGACGTTGTATTTTATTTATATAATAGTATCATTTACCTGTAAATTTGGATGGTATTACATTTGGAAAAAAATACTCAAAAAACATAAATTGGTAAAGACCTACTCTCTCTGCGTTATGGCTTCCATTTTTGCTGCGTTTTTGGATCTTATATTTTTATATCCATTTCTTCCCTTTGAGTTAAAAATAATTCTATTCGTAATCACCATGGGAACTATCTTAGGTTCTGTCTATGCGTTCAATTTATTCTCAGCGCCTCTTGCAAGTGCAATAATTTATGAATCTGCGGGAAAAAATGGTGCTGTAGATTTAGATAAGGGGGTCTCAGAGATTTCGGGAGCATATTTCGGATTAAATAATTTCATATTCTCGATTGCGGGAGGTATCGCTTCAATTATGATTGGTTTAATTCTTTCGGGACCAAATCAAAGTAATTCAATAATAATTACATTATCTTTAGCATCTATGGGTATCTTTTATTTGATAAGCCTAATAATTCTCAGAAAAATAGAAGTAAATGAAGAAATCTTAGATGTTAAACCAATTCCTACCGAAATAAAATGATTATTTATTAAAAATTAGTAATAAATTCTCTGACTTTTAACAATAAAAATACTAAAGGGAACTTAATTTCAGAAGGTTTAACTATTTCGTTAATTCTCTCTTTTTTACCCGTAAATCTTTACTATGGCATCTTCGACATTTTGTTGCTTTTAGAGGATTAAGTGCTCCACACCTTCTACAAACGCTCTTCTCTAATAGATGATATCGGGCAATTTTTCTCTTCACAGGGTCATCAATTGGGGCCATTATTCATCATTCCTGATACTTCTTTTTAAAAAAAATAAAATTCAAAATAATAAATTTAGAATAAATAGGAAAAATAATGATTCAAAATAAAATTTTGGATAGATAATTGGATATCATCATAAAATTAAAATTCTATAATTAATAGATCTACTAAAACAGATAAGAGTTAATTGTATTTGCCAAAAGAAATCTTTGATGAGGAAAAATTTCTAAAATTAGCGGAATTTGCTGTCCATTGTCGAGTAAAACGTATAAAAGATACGGTGAAATTAAAATTAAGAACAAAAAAAACTCTTTTCACTCTAAAAACCTCACCGGAATCTGCCGAACGTCTTCTGAGACAAATAAATTGTCAAATAATAGAATTATAATTCAATAAAAATACTTAAAAATTTATTAGGTATTATATTAATGAAAAATCTTCCAGCGTGTAAAACATGTGTGAACTCTGGATTTTTATGCAATAGTTGTCAAAAGAAACTTGATGAGGGAGAAATTACCGATTTCGAACTCGACTTAGCAAAAGAACTACTTCAGTTAGAAGAAAATGACGGAAGATTTGATTTTTTAAAAAATATTTCTTTCTATAAAGCAATTGATTACGAAGACGTTGTCATTCTTGTAGTAGATAGAAAAGATAAAATTAGAATTAGTGAAGAATTATTAACTTGGATTAAAGAGACATATGAAATAGATGAAATAATTTTAATTGAAAAAACTAATAATCCGAGGGCAGTATTAGAGGGTCTTATTTCACCGGCTAAAGTTGTCTCTCTGAACGAGATATTTTTAGCAACTGGAGATATAGAATTTAAAGGAATTCTCCGGAAATCTGATAAAGATAAAATTTTATTTACAAAGGAAGAACTTCAAGATTTGGTTTTAGAATTAACCGGAAATGTTACCAGAATAGAGTTTACCTAACCAACATTTTAACTGGTTTTTAATCTATAAGTAGGTATAAATTTATGGAAGATTATAAGCAAGTGATTTTAATTAGAACAGATTTAGGAATGAGTACGGGAAAAAAATGTGCTCAAGCATGTCATGCAAGTGTTTCTGCTTCTGATTTAGTACGTGTAAAAAATAAAAAGGTGTGGAAGCAATGGAAAAATACAGGCCAGAAAAAAGTAGTATTAAAAGTCAATAGCAAAGAGCAATTGCAGGATCTTTTTATGTTGTTCCAAAAACAAAACTTTTACTGCTTTCTTGTAAAAGATGCTGGTTTAACTCAGCTTACTCCTGGGACTAGCACAGCTTTAGGTGTTGGACCTGTTTCATCAATTGAAATAGATAAGATAACCGGAGATTTAAAGTTACTATGATTAAATTTGTTAATAATTATCATTTTTCGAAATAAATGTTTAAGATGGAGAACAGTAATAATGATTTAATCAATGATGAGAGAACTATTGAACAATTTGTCGGAATAGAAGCATATACTACTCCGAAAATTGAGGGGATTCATGGTATATATAAGTACACCTTTAAAGACTTTATTGTAAAAGAAATAACGGAAGAAGGAAGAACTCTTGAAATTAAAGAAGATTATTCTTCAGAATCCTTTTCTACGGAACAAAGAGATAAGTTCACAACTTTTAATTTAATTAAAATTAACAAGGATACTTTTGAGGCTCTCAGAGAAATTGGAGAGGCATTAAATATTCCTCTTCAATCAATACAATATTCTGGATTGAAAGATAGACGGTCAATTAGTGTCCAAAAAGTTTCAATTAAGGGTGATTACTTAAATGAGTTAAAAAAACTAAAAATAAAGGATACATTCATCAGGTATATTAGACCTACTAGAAAACCTGTCAAGCTTGGAGGTAATTGGGGTAATCATTTTTCAATTACAATAAGAAATATTGAAGATAAAAAAAATCTTCAACAAGAAATTGAACGACTAATTAACAATTTAGTTAAAAAAGGATTTCTCAATTATTTTGGTCTTCAAAGGTATGGTAAATATCGGCCAAATTCTCATTTAGTTGGACGTTATTTATTGGAGGAAAATTTTGAAAAAGCATTTGATGAATATGTAGCTACCATCTATCCTACTGAAAGTAAAAACATCCAAGATATTCGTAGTATTCTAAAAGAAACTAATGATTTTGAAAAGATTTATAATACTTTTCCAAATGGTCTTTATTATGAAAGATTAATGATTAAACATCTTATAGATCATCCAAATGACTATGAAGGATGTTTTAATTTATTCCCTTTAGATTTAAAGAATTTACTTATAAGCGCATTTCAATCCTATATTTTTAATAAAATGATCTCATTAAGGGCAAAGAAAGGAATTTCTTTGTTGAAACCTGTTAAAGGAGATGTGATTAGTATACTTGATGATAATAATGGACAAATCACCCAAACAACATTTATCTTTGGGAATCTTCAGCAACGATATGATAAATTTTTAGAGAAAGCAATGGAATTAAATAGAGCCGTAATAGTTATTCCCATAGTTGGATATGATACAGATCTAAATGATTTTCCATTAACGAAATCCTTATTTGAAGAAATCCTCAAGCAGGATGGTATCAGTATTTCAATATTCAAAAGTCCATTATTATATCAATTTGAATACAAGGGTTCTTTTCGAGCAATGCTAATCAAACCTATTGGATTAAAAATTCTTGAATTAACTGAGGATGAGTATTTTCCAGGAAAGAAAAAACTAAAAATTGAATTTTCATTGGTGAAAGGAACTTATGCTACTATGTTTCTTCGAGAATT
>JBHLNT010000066.1:0-21822 GCA_048941265.1 Promethearchaeota archaeon | reverse complement strand
ATGAAATTTTTTTCGGAAAATTGAAGAAATGTCAAATCCCAGTCGGTATTGGGAGTGATGCTCATCATTCAAAAGAAATTGGTTTGATTGAGGAACCACTTTCCAAAATAAAAGATTATGGTCTTGAGAATAATCTTTTATCGTTAATAGGATTATTAAAAAAGAGATAATTTAAGTATATAATTAAATTGTAACCAATCTATTGATTTCGCTTAATAGTTTATCAAAAAATCTTTCCTGGTCCATATTAAATTTCTCAATACCTTGAATTCTTCTCATTCTCATTTTTAAACCAGGAGAAAGATCCCCTTCGCTTAAATAAACCGCAAGAAAGGTTTTTTTTTCATTGATTGCAAATTGTATTTCATCCTGGGTATTATCCGATTCATTTACATAGGGGGAAATAAATGATAAAAAGACATTACAATCCAATATTTTTTCCGCAAGAGTGTTGCACCAATCGGTACTTAGAGGGATTCCTTCATCATACCAGATGTTAATTCCGCTATTATATAATTTCTCTAGAATTGGATATACTTCCATTTTATCCTTATGGGTATAACTCACAAATAAAAAAGGTTCATTTCCAATATACGCTTCAAAGGGGGGCTCAATCTTTAATTCTGCAGTATGTTCTTTTAAATCACTTTTTAAAAACACTTCGAGAGAATTATCATCTGAAGGTAAACTTGGATCTTCAAGTTTAGCAAATTTTTTTAATATTTTATCTACTATTTTGGAATCTTGCATTATTTTTGATACAACTCCATAGGAATCAATAACTAATTTATTTGGTGCTCCCTCTTTTGTTTTTATCTTAATAGGTTTAAGCAATATATCGACTACTTTTTGGGCAACCCACGCATCAACTTCTTTTCCTTCTTCGGATATATCCTTAGTAATGCGACCTGCATAATCTCCTCCCCACTCCAAGGTAATAAGATCTCCGCTAATATAGATGGAATAACCATTCGAAAACATGATGGCGGGTTCTTCTTTAAATAAACTTTGAGCAGCAAGGAGATCCAATCTTTTCTGAATTGATTTAAACCACGTATTGTCTACATTGAAAGGTAAATCTTCTAAATCTATAGATTTTTTGCTTAAAAGCATTAAATAAATAGCCATTTGATGCATACAAATTCCGTCCATACTCCCTAATTTGCAGGTACAGCTCTTTTTAATCATATTATCTAAGATTTGTAAAGAAGCTTTATTTGAGCCATATTTACCCTTAAACCACACTCTATAACCTTTCCCCCCTGAAATAATAGAAGCATTTTGAATTTGCTCAACCTTATGTTCCCCGCTCACTAAAGAAAGAGCATCTGTAATCAAAGTCTGTACAATTTCCGATTCAAATTCATTATATAATTCTTTTTTCTCAGATTCACTCAACGAAGCATCGACAAAACCAACTAATTCTGCTTTTTTAAGATTAGAAAATCCTTTTATCAATTCATCTTTAGGTCCATTGATGACAAATTTTTCGTTATAATAATCAATTAATTCTTTAATCTTAGCAACTGTCATTGACTTTAAAAATAATTTGAAATTATTGCCATCTAAACTTTCCTTTTTGGATTTTTTCTTTGCCATCTTAATTTAATTCCGTGATTTTAGTATATAATTTATCCAATTATTAATTAATCTTTTTTTATTTGATAAGAGTTTTTTTTATTATTATTTTAGTTATGGACTAATTACAATATCTTTTAATAAACAAATAGTTTATTTGTGTAATATGGAAATAGATCTTAAAGAAAAAATTGAGTTGGCCGCAAAATGGATAGTAGAATCTCAGAGACTTGTTGTATTTACAGGAGCAGGAATATCTACTGATAGCGGGCTACCTGATTTCCGTGGTCCAGATGGGATGTGGACGAGAAGGGATAAAGGTTTACCTCCCCCAAAATCACCGCCATGGGATCAGGTACAACCAAATCAAGGCCATTATTTAATAGAAGAATTATTGGAAATGGGTAAGTTAGATTATTTAATTTCACAGAATATAGATGGACTTCACGCAAAATCTGGAATTCCTTTTGATAAATTAGCAGAATTACACGGAAATTTGTACTTTATGAAATGTTTAAGTTGTGGAAAAAAGTTAACATTTGAAAAAGCAGGTTGGAATAAAAGAATACACGGAATGGGATTTAGAATGTCGAAACCACGAAAAAGGCATCCTAGATGTCCGGATTGTGAAGGAAGGCTAATTAGTAGCATTGTTAATTTTGGAGATCCCCTTCCTCAAGATGAATTAGAGGAATCAATGAGGAGATCAGCACGAAGTGATGTATTTTTCGTTATAGGTTCATCTTTAGTGGTCTATCCTGCAGCATATATGCCTGGAATTGCTCAACAAAATGGTTCTAAATTAATCCTTCTAAACCAAGGAGAAACTCCATATGATAACATAGCTGATATAAGATTTTCTGATTCCATTGCTGAAGTTTTGCCTTCTATTGTTGAGAAAGTAAAAATTCTAATGAAAAATGATTAAAAAGAGCTAATTATTATAATTTTTATATATCGTGAATTAGAAAATTTTTAATGATCTTTAGGATAATTTTAAACCTTAAATAGGTATCTAATATGGAAAAAGATTTGGAAAACAAGATAAAATTAGCAGCGGAATGGATAGCTGAATCAAAAAAGCTTGTAGTATTTACTGGAGCTGGTATATCGACTCACTCTGGATTACCTGACTTTCGTGGTCCAGATGGGATGTGGACTCGAAGAGATGCAGGATTACCCCCCCCTGAATCTCCTCCGTGGGATCAAGTTAAACCGAATATTGCTCATTATGCTATAGTAGATCTCTTAAAAATTGGAAAATTAGACTATTTAATTTCTCAAAATATAGATGGTTTACATGCAAAATCAGGTATTCCGTTTGAAATAATGGCAGAACTTCATGGTAACATGTATTATATGAAATGTTTGGATTGTAACAAAAAATTGCTTTTCGAAGAGGCTGGATGGGATAAAAATAAATGGGGGAGAGGATATAGAACAGAAAGAGTTAAGGATGGGCAACCAAAATGTCCCAATTGTAGCGGAAGATTAATTAATAGTATTGTAAATTTCGGAGACCCTCTACCAGAAGATGAGTTATATGAATCAATGAGAAGATCTGAAGCTTCTGATGTTTTTTTTGTAATTGGTTCTTCCCTAGTCGTGACTCCTGCAGCGAATATGCCGGGGATTGCGAAACAATCGGGATCGAAACTCATTATTTTAAATAGAGGAGAAACACCATATGATAGAGTGGCAGATTTACGATTTTTTGATGATATTATAGATGTGCTACCCCCAATCGTTGAAAAAGTAAAAGAATTATTAGGTATCTAATTGATATACACACATTTATTACACTATTATCATTTTTAGATATTTGATAAAAAATTTTTCATTGCTTTTTTCTTTTTAAAAAAAAATTTTCATATATTTTTTCTTTTTAAAGAAAATTTTACATTTAAATAGTTATACATCTTAAAGAAGACCATAATACAATATTTATATAGAAAATCTATATTAAAAACAAATTAAAATGATCAAAAATGTCAGAAGAATTTGAACAAAGGTCGGGAAAATATGTTGCTTTCCTTGTAATATTTATGGGACTTATCGGTCTTCTTGATCAAAGTTTATCTCAAATTGAGGGTCCTCTCATACCATTTATTCTTGAAGATTATAGAATAACTGCTGTAGAATTTGCCTTTTGGCAAGGAATTTACGGTATAATTACTTTTGCAGTTTTTCTTATAGCATGGGCAGCGGATGCATATGGCAGGAGAAAAGGGATGTTAATTCTAATGTTAGTATTAGGGGTTCCTGCTCTTTTAATTGTTTTTACTACTGAGGGTAATTTCCATTGGTTCATGATATTATACTCAATTATCATATTAGGAACTCTTTCAAATATCTGGGAAATTCCTGTAGCTGAGGAATCGCCCCCTGCGAAGAGAGGTCTGTATGGAAGTATCGCATTTCTTATAGGTGTAATACCTATATGGGCATTTATCGCAGGCCCTATTGCGACAAGTGTAGGGTGGCGCTGGGCATATGGATTATGGTTCTTCTTCATGTTAGGACTTTGTGTCATGTGGTATTTCATGAAAGAACCACAGAGATGGGAGATTGAACACAAAAAAAGAGAATCTAGATTTCTTAAATTAAAAGAAGCACTTAAAGATATGAAAAGGACGGATCTAATTTATGTTATAATGTGCACGATTGTATATAGTATGTGGACAATTTCATATATTCTAATTCGAAGCTGGGGCGGATATTACTACATGAACATCAAAGGTTGGACAGAACCCCAATTTCGTAGCATTCTCACAGTTGCAGCATTACTTACAATGGTCGGTGCTATCTTATCCGGGGTTTTGATGGAAAAGGTGGGGAGGAACGGTACGATGATTATTGGATGTACAGGGTCTGTAATTGGATTTATAGGACTTGGAATTACCGGGGGTGTAACATTCTTTTTCTTTATGATTTACTTATTCATGCCGATTATTTTAGCTTGGATTATGGTCTATTTTGCAGAAATTTTTCCAACTAAAATCAGGTCTACCGCCGTAGGCGTTTCTTACACTGCAGTTCGTGGAGCATATGTTATTGGTCCTTTAATTGCATTTGTTTTATTGATAGCGTATCCCACCATGGGTGGATTTTTCATATGGGGTGGAATTTTTATGATTATCCCTCTGATTACCCTCTTAATAAAGCCCTATGAAACTAAAGGTAAAATTTTAGAAATGGTTCAAGAAGAAAGATCAATTAAATAACTCAAAATTTATTTTTTTTTTAATTTGCTTTTTATTTTTTTCTATTGTTTATATTGAAAGGTTTCTAATTACTGAGAAAAGGCAAATTTAACGATTTTTCTTATTATTTCTATACATAATTGCCTATTTAATTTTTCCATAAATTTGTTTATTTCTATCTAATTCTTTAAGAATTCTTCTCCCCTCTTTATTTAACAATGAAAGATTTATCTCGCTTTTTCTACTCAATGAGCCTGTAAATATCTGTTTTTCATCTGCATATACTTCTATATTTTGACTCGCATAATCAGCTTCAGCTTGTATAATAACTTTTTCCTTTTTTACAATAACATTTAATTCAATTTTCTGTTTTTTTGTTTTACCATGTTTATGTGGAATAAAATCCGTGGAAACATCAAAATCTTTCGCAAATCTCTTAGATTTTATTGGATTGATTGGATTTATTACGACATCTTGTCCAAAAGAATAAATTTCAAAGGTAAGTTGACCATTATCAAAATTTCTAACTTCTACCACCGGTCTTGCAAGATCTTTATCTCTAAATCCATGGGGGACTTTTACGGTCATTTTTAATGTTAAAACTGAAGAAATATCGCCGCCTTCTATAAAAATTATGGTGTCAATTATGGATGGTAGCATTCCGAGCTCAATCCGTCCGATAAACCTTTGAATTGCGTCAATTGCCGAAGAAGAATGAACTACCCCTACCATCCCAACGCCAGATAAACGGAAATCTGAGTATATCTCAAAGTCTTTAGTTGTCCTAACTTCATCGAAAATCGTAAAGTCTGGTCTTACAAGCAATAAAACATCAGCTGAGTTTTCGAGATTTCCCTCTAATTTAGTATATTGTGTAATTTCAGGTCTTACTTGTAAATCTCTTACGCTTTCTAGTGTTTTAACCACCTTATCTTGTTCAAGATAATAGTTTGCTAAAGCTGCGGAAAATGTAGATTTACCTGCTCCAGGAGAACCTGCAACGAGTATTCCCTCTGCTTTATTGAGCCTTTTATTAAGTCTTTTATCCATGGAATAATCCTTTAGTGTTAAATTTACAAGAGGGCGCACAGCGGTGATTTCAACATCTGTAGAAAAAGGAGGTCTCGTAATAACAATTCTAAATTCACGAAGTTGGGCTACAACAGCTCCTTCCTTTTCTATCTCTATAAACGAATGTTCATCTTCCCTGACGTTTTCAATAATTTCAAGCGCTATATCTTCAATTAATTGGGTCGATATTGGATCTTCAGAAATTTTTTGCAGATGCCAATCTCCAGGCCTTCCTTTTTTAGCATAAGGAGGCAAATTTCGTTTAAGATGAACGCTCATCGTCTCATCATCAAAGTATGAGATCAATTTAAGAGAATGCGGCAAAATTTCTGTTTTAGGTTTTTTTTCCCATACAAATAGTACTTCTAAACCTTCAAATTTTCCTACATCTCCTTGAATTCTGTCTGCTGTGATTAATACTGCTTCATTTTCACGCGCAGATTCCCGAATTAAAGCATCAAGCTCACCCCCTGGAGCCATCTTGATTTCTTGCCTAGTGGGGCGTTTTCCTACAATATGAAGTATAATCTCTCCTTTATCATGTAATTCCCTTAAGTGTTTTAACACATTTAATCCGAAAAATCCGATTTCTTTCTGAATATTTGTCCTATATTCTACTTCCGCTAGAACTATATTTGAAATGCAAATTTCAGGTTTTTCACCTAATTCACCTTCTTCAATTAGGTTGATTATTTGACCGTTGAAGATAACTGAAGTATCACAAGCAAATTTATCAGGCATTTTATTTTCTTTCACTACCCTCTATGTTTAAAATTTGAAATTTCTTAACGCTATAATAAATAGGTTTACTTAATCTATCTACCGTAGCAACAATAAGATCCTTTCTAGAACTCATGGCAACACGCGATATTCTATCTAAGTCTTTTAGTTCTATAGGGCTTCCTTCATATACGGGATATATAAGATATTTCGCCGAATCTTCTTCAAAATTCGCTCCTCTTTTAAACACCCGAAATTCGATACCGTCGCCATAACCCGTTCGAACAATGTAGCCCCTTTTTCTTAAGTCCATATAGATAATATATTTATGCCACAATTTCTCATCATAACGTGTAAAATACTCTAATAGTTTCTCGAAATCGTATTGTTTTTTATTTTTATCATTGTCTTCCCATATAAGTATTCTCCTCCTTTCGCATAAAAGAAGTACTTCCATTGGCTCTAAGATTAATAAATCTTGACCATTAGAATTTTGTTCTAGTGTTCCAATATATGAAGTGAGATAGAAATCTTCTATTCCTTCTTTATCGGAAATAATAACTTTATCGTTTTCTATAATTCCTTCTATTTGACTCTTTTCAATCGGTTTTTCCGTCATTTCCTATTTAATTAAAATCTTCTCTAATTAATGAATTTAACCGTTTTCTGGACGAAGAAGAAATATTAATTTAATTTCTATTCTTCTCTAACATAACAATGAAAGAAATGCTTGAAAATTTATTAAACCGATTAAATGGCGCAACGAAAATCGTGTTCATGGGCATCGGTGAAGAAAAATTAAGTGATGATGGAGTAGGGCCTTATATTATTACCGAACTGTTAGATTATTCAGATGAAAGATATTTATTTATTAACGCAAATATAGATCCAATGGCCAGAATTGATCAGATTGTAGAATTTAATCCATCACACTTAGTCATCTTAGATACCTGTACACTAAGTGGTCCCCCTGGTACCGTCGCTATATTAGAACGAGATAATATAAGTGATTATGTACCTATTTCTACTCATACAATCCCAATCCATATAGTTGTAGATTTAATTGTTGAGAGACTTCCCATGTTATCAGTTTTCATGATAGGTATTGTCCCAGAAAACCTTGAAGGGTTTACAGAACTAACTTTGTATAAGAGCGATGAGTTTACAATTGATGATAAAAATGAGAGTGAAGATTTACCGTTTTTTGACTTTCAGCTCACCGATACAATAAAAAGAGTTGCTGATGATATTATTTTAATCATTAAAGAAATAATAAAAAAATTGTAATTAATTTAAGGTTCTTCGCTTCTATTTTTTGAAAAATAGTTCACGATAATATCAATAGTCTTTATTAGGCATTGTTTCTCTTCGAGATTTACCTCTTCTTTTAAGTTTTCTAAGAATTTAATGGTTTTTTCTGCTTGTACGAGTTTTCTGATATAATCAGATCCTTGTTCATCAAACGCCCCTCCCCAAACCATTAGAATCCCGTATTTTTTTGCTATTAATGACTTTTATTTTTTAGGATTTTTTACAATAGCTTGTAATGGTTTAATCATTTCGGTTGTTGCTCTTGCATAGAAATTTTTTCTGAATTTTTCATTCTTAGTTATCAGGGGAATAAGCATATCATTCATCTGTTTAGCTTGCTTGTCTTCTTGTGGAAAGTCATACCATCCATGTTCTTCATAATACTTATGATCTGCTTGGAAAAGAAAGCGCATTTTATAAATTGCATCTCGGAATAATTTACGACCACCTTCAGCCAGAAATGTGCCAGGTCTAATATAATTAGCATTTGAAAATTTTACTAGTCGTTTAGCAAAATTATATAGCCTTGAATTGATTTGTTTAGAATCTCCATCCTCATCTGTAATTATATCAACCAGATTGGAATCTGAAATCTCAGCCATTGCCATGAATATTTGTTGAATATTAGGTAATTGTCCTACTGGACCAGAGATAATATACCCAACTTGTCTACCTACAGCTGTTGGAGTATGACCATTAAAAAAGCTTCTATCAAGGATTAATTTCCATCTTGATGATAAATATCTATCTTTTATTGTTCCAGCGTAGATCAGAATATCGGGAGTCCTTAATTTTGTATTAAAAAACTCTGTAAATCCATCTTTATCCCTGTACACACATTGATTATCATACGCGCACTGACAACATCCTAAGCATCCCCCTTTAATATCAATATCATAAATATTTATCGTCTCAATATCACTAGAAAAATAATTCCGAAATGATTGAATCATTTTGCCTAAATTTGTATTCTCATCTGTAGAATCAGTTAAAACAAGAATTTTCTTCCCATTAACATCGATTTTTTCTTTATCTTTATTAACTTCACTTGGGATGTATTCGAACTCTCGAAATTTGAGAGGAGGAAATCTTATTGTAGTAAGAGAGTTGGCTTCAATTGAAGAAAAGAAATCTTCTGCAAACGAAATTAAATTGTTTCTTTGCTTTTCTTCCATCAAATCATACATGTTTGCTGAATGATATCCAACAAATCTCATTTTTAAATCATTACAATTAGCATTTATGTAATTGATTGCAGTATGATCGTAGAAATGAATTGATGTGCATAGTAATGCAGCATGTTTATTCTTAAAGGCATCTCCAACCTCTCTTTCATTAATAAGTTCAATAAAGCGTTTATATTGGTATGAAACAAGCATTACATATAAAGGAAAGGCCCATATAACACCCTCCGAAGCTTTAATTTCTTCAATAATCGATTGAAATTTTTCTTCACTTTTTTCAAGTCTCTTAATTTGTTGAGCTACATTTAAGATTTTGAGCTCATGCTGAGGGAATTTTTTTTGAATATAAAAAATATATTGCATAGTGCAACTATTTTCGCCTTTAGGACTTCCATTTAATACCGCAATTTTCATTTTTCTAACCATTTTCGATTTTTTTTTATTTATTAGGATCTGTTATTACTTTCTTAAAAGGTTTTAAAAATTCTTCCCTAAAGTCCATTTTATTTCTGATTTTATCAATCTGGATTAAGGGGATCAATTTCTTATTCATTTCTATCGCTCTTTGATCATTTTGAGGGAATGAATCATAAACTCCATGTTCTTCATACCATTTATGGTCTGCTAAGAAAACGAAACGATTTCGACCGTATACATCATCTCTGAATATTTTAAAACCTCCTACTCCAAGAAATGTTTGTGGCTTTATTATGTTTATATCTGCGAATTTAATTAATCGTCGAGCCAAATCATATAAAAGTGCATCTATTTCTGCAGAATCTCCATATTCATCCGTTACAATACCACCAAGATTCGACATTTGGATTTCCACATGGGCTTGCATCATTTCTTTTAGATTTGGGATTTGGCTTAAGGGGCCAGAGATTATAAAGCCTAATTGTTTTCCGATTAATGTAGGAGTGTGTGTTTGATAAAAGGCTCTATCATATACCATTTTCCATCTTGATGATAAAAATCTATCTTTGATTGACCCTGCAAAAACTAAAATATCTGCTTTCATTACATGTTCTTCCCAAAACTCCTGATAACCGTCTTTTCCGGTATATGAGCATTCATGATTATATCCACACTTACCACAACCTATACATCCCCCCAAAATATCAATATCATAAATGTTAATTACTTCAATTTCTTGGGAAAAACATGTTTGAAATATTTTAATCATTTTTCCTAAATTTTCACTCTCATCTTGAGAATCGGTGATGATTAGAACTTTTTTATGACCTGGATTTACTTTTTTTTCTCCATTTTTAAATCCTTCTGGATGATATTCAAATTCTCTAGGATTAATACTGGGATATTGTCTTGAAGTTGGAATCTTGTTTTCGATTGCTTCGAAAAAGTTTTCAGCTATTTTTAGCCACATTGCTCTTCTTTTAGGATATAATAAATCCCAACTGTCTGCTGAATAATAATCCACAACTTTCATTCCCAAATCGTCGCAAATTCCATGCATATAGTTTTTAGCAGTGTGATCAAAAAAGTGAATCGAAGTTAACAATAACATAGTATACTTATCTTTAAAATAGCTCATAACGTTTTTCTCAAAAATAAGTTCAATGAACCGTTTGAATTGGGAAGCTATAGCCATTACATATAATGGAAAACCCCAAATTATAGCATCTGCATTTTGGATTTCATTTAAAATATCTTGAAATGCTTCATCGTTTTTTTCAAGTCTTTTTATTTGTTGAGCCACATTTAATATTTTATACTCATGTTTGGGAATTTTCTTCTTTATATATAATATATATTGCATGGTAACGCTTTGATCTCCCTTCGGACTTCCATTTAATATGGCAATTTTCATTTTGAAAACTAACTTGATTTTAATTTATATTATTTTAATAAATAATTGCTTAATTTTAAAATTAGAATCTAATACCAAATAAATTAAATCTTTATTTCGAGTAAGAATTCCCTCTTTATCTAATATTTATCAGGTAACTTTCCATTTTAGAATCAAATTCAACGGTACTTTGTATAATTGTCTTTAGAAATTTATCACTTAATACATATTTCACATGTTTTGATTCAAAAAACCATCCACGAGGCAAGTTGAAAATAAAGTTCCAGAGTGAGGGAGTATTTTTAATAGATTGTTTTGATTTCACAATATTCGTACACGTTTGCCAAAAATCAAAGATTCTAGGATTTATTTTCTCCTCTGGATCAAATGGTTTTCGGACAAAATTTCCAGATGCGAGAACCATCATAAGGGGTAAAGCATACTTAAACTGAACTAAACTGTGTACGTTTCCTAAACCGCTAGAAAACTCTTCCCAACTTTGATTTTTAGCATTTAATCCCTCATCAATTTTAGTAAAATAAAATTCTTCTGTTAAATACGATTGAGTATTAACAAATTGGAAAATTCTTAAAGCACACGCCACACGCCATTTTAAGTTAAGTTTGTCAATTTTAGAAAATTCTTGATAAAGATTCATTTGATTTCTGCCCCTATCTATAGAATTCACATTTGAAAATACTCGAATCAAGTTATCACGGATTTGGTTATAATGTGAGAAATAATGGTCAAAAATTTTAGAATAATCATATCCCCAGATATCTATTATAGTGAAAACCATAAGTGAATGGAAAAGAATATCAATATATTCGTGTGATGCCCATATATCCCGTAAGCTTTTATCTTTATAAAGAGAAATTGCTCCAAAATAACTTGATTCTCCAGTAAAAATTGTTCCAGGGAGCAAATGATGCCTAATTACTCCCGTGAGAATAAGATTTTGTATCGGAGATAAATCAAAGCTCTGAAACACTTTTGCCTGTTGAATAATTTTAGCTGATTCTAAAGTGTGCCATTCCCTGTTAAATGGACGTCCAATATCATGATATAAAAGTAATAAAGGAAAAAAATCTGGCCGGAAGCGAAAAATTTTCTCTAAATCCTTCTGGAGCAAATTAATATTTCCTTTTTTAACATTTGATTCAAAATTTCCATTCATAATAGCATAATAAGTCCATAAAGAGCGAAATACATGCCTAATAGTTCGAAATGTTTCAGTTTCATCATATTCCAAACCTTTATAAATTAATTTAGACCATTCAGGAAGGAGTTTAGTAAGTTTCTTCATTTCGCTCGAATTAAAAATATCTTTTCCCGGCGAATCACAGAATTTTAAGGTTATGTGTTGGAAAATGTCTTGGAGCGAATCATAAAGTATAATCTTTTATCTTCCTCAAGATAGTTATATAAGATTTTTCCATATTAAATAAAATAACAGAAATAAAAAAATAGTAAAAAATTATTAAAATTATTCTTTTAGATGCCACCGGCTTGAGTAGCCATCACTGTAATAACATCCTTCTTAGGATGGATGCCGATCTTTGCAAAT
The DNA here is from genome assembly GCA_048941265.1 of Promethearchaeota archaeon. Classification (GTDB taxonomy): domain Archaea; phylum Asgardarchaeota; class Lokiarchaeia; order Sigyniarchaeales; family SOKP01; genus LW40-45. The sequence goes on along the minus strand of JBHLNT010000066.1, from coordinate 9,378 downwards.
TTTAAATCATCCGGAAGCACCTTTCCTTTAAAAATAAACTGAATGGCTAAAATTGGATTAAGTTTATATTCTCTTTGTACAGATTTCTTAATTTCTGCGATTCCTTGATTAGGATCTACTTCTATAAGCTTGATAGCCTGATCTGGGGGTACCCCCGTGAGGCGAAATCGGTATTGCGTTATTTTAATCACTTCCTATATATGTTTTTAGTTTTTTATAAAAATTATTGTTAGTTTGAAATAGGGTGAATGCATAATTAAGTATTTTTGTCTAAGAGAATATACTTTAGTTTAATTCCCTTCTAAAATCTAAATTCTTCCATACAATCTTGACATGATTAAAATTTCAGAATCTAAATGGATCGGGAGGTCTCGGAGGTCCTGGAGGTGTAGGTTCTGGAGGCATAGGAGGGCCAGGTCTTAATGGACGACGATTTAAAAAAGTTTCTAATGATCTAAGTCGATTCTCGATCTCATCTAATCTTTCTTCAATTTTTTTAATTCTTTCCAATAAATTAGGGTTTTCTATTGACATTTTTCTATGGATCTTAGTTTTTATTATTATTTAATTGATTTCATAGTAATAATCTAAGGGATAAAATCATTTATTTATTAAATTTGTACTAAATTTATACATTAAGTGTTCTTAAAAAAATTTAGTCCAAATTAAGATATTTAGTCCAAGTTTAAATATTTTGTTTATTACATTTTAATTATGAAAAGTTGGAATATATCTAAAAAGTTAAAGAATGAACTGTTAACTAAAGCACGTGCCATCGATGACAATAGCAGAAGATTATTATTTATATTAAGAAATTTAGGACCACAAAGGTTTACTAGTTTAGTGAAATATTCAAATTTAAGTAGATCTACTGTTTCAAAATATTTAGATTTACATAGAGAAAGTAATAATATCGAACAGAGACTCATAACGGATAAATTAACTAACAAACAATATCAAGGATATGTTATTACTGAAAATGGTATTGAAAAATTAGGTGAAGAACCTTTAAAATTAAAAGAAGAATTATTTATGATAAATGAGCTGAAAAAGAATGTTCAAAAGCTTGAAAATTTAATTACTTTTTATAAAGAAATTGGTGTTGTTGATTCATTTATCTTTCATATTGTTAAGATTGTTTCCAAGATAGGAGATAATTTCTTCGAAATCCAGCAGGACCGAGATCTTTATCTTTCTCTTTTTTACGTATTTTATAACTCAATCTTAGGTCAAGGTGCATTTGCAAGAAAATATTGGCGTATTGATGAAGAGGATGGAACTAATGAATTTCAAAAATTTTCTGGTTACAAATTAAATTTAGATCAGTTTTGTGAACTATATAATGTTGCCCCAGAAGCGATAAACTATTTAGCTAGACTTAAGTTAATTACCAATGAGCTTGGTTTTTTCCTAATTAAGCGAGAGAATGACGACTTTTTTTTTCATGAAGAAGATTTATTAGGAACAACAACTTTACGCATGATAAAAGACCGTTTAATTGATGAAATAATCCATCTAGAGTCTGGATATTACACAGAATTATATAATTTAGATAAGATGGCCAAGGAAATTTCACTTCAATTAAAGGAAATGGGTTTAATTTGGGACGCCATTCAAAAACAATTTGAATTATTAATTTTGAACCTTATCATAAAAAATGCGATTGATATGGGATTTTTAGAGACTGATAGGAAGAAACTCTTAGAAATAGTCTCTCAATCCAAAAAATTGCCGAAATCAGTAGAAGGCAAAAGACTTAAACAAAATATATTGCAAGGAACTAAAATTCAAGAAAGCTTTAATATAGTTACTGTTTTAGAAAGTGAACATACTAAATAAAAAATTACTTTTAGGAATAATTTAACATCTTTTCAATAGGTTTAAGGGCTTTTTTGGCAATATCAGGAGGTACTTTAACTTCATGCTTTTTATCATCTAGATTTTCTAATAAATATTTAATTAACTCTAGATTGTGCTTTTTCATATTATAACAAATCAGTTTTTCCTTTGCCAAATAAAACTTCTTATTAGGAAAATCTTGGACCATCCTTTCTACAAGCCCCTGTTCAGTTCCTATAATAAAATTCTGAATCTCTGGAGGGCTTTCTTTGACATTTTTATACATTTGAGCTGTGGAACCTACAAAATCTGCTAATTCTCTAACATTTCTGATACATTCCGGATGAACAAGGAGTTTAGCCTTTGGATGCGCTTTTTTCACAATTTTTATATCTTCCACAGTTATTTGGGAATGGACATAACAATGACCATTTTCAGGCATTTTAATTGTTTTTATATTAGACATTTGCTCGGCGTAGTCTCCCAAATTAGCATCAGGTCCAAATAACACAGCATCCACATCATACGCTTCTTTCATTGCTTTAACAATTTTGACTGCATTTGATGAGGTGCAGCAAATATCACATTCTGCTTTAACGGTAGCAGTAGAATTAACATAAACAACAGCAGGTAGGTAAGGATATTTTTTTTTAAATTCTCTCACTTGTTGGGGAGTTAAAAATGCGGCCATAGGACAGCATGATTCATAACTAGGAAGTAGTACATGTTTATCTTGGTTTATGATTGAGGCTGTTTCAGCCATAAAATCAACCCCTGCAAATATTATATATTCTGTATTTGCTTTGTCCCTAGCATTATGGGATAAACCGAGCGAATCCCCTAAAAAGTCTGCGATTTCTTGAATTTCAATTGGTTGATAATAATGAGCTAAAATTGTTACATCGGCTTTTCTTTTTAAATTAAGAATTTCGTTTTGTAATTGTTTTACGGTCATAATTTTATTCTAAATTCATATGTTTTCATATTATCAAAATAAGATTAGTTTAAAAATAATTCTCTTTTCTTATAAAGACAAATTGTATTAATTTCGTTTTATTTAAAGTTCTAAATATTTAGATATTTTAATTCACTTAAATGAATTAAATAGAATATAAATTATAATTGAATATTATGAGTGATAAAGTTTACATAATTGGAGTTGGCATGATCAAATTTGGTAAAAACTTTGATAAAACTATGAAAAGTATGACAGGCGAATCCCTTGACCTGGCACTAAAGGATGTTGATTTAAAAAAAAAAGATATTGAAGCTGCATGGTTCAGCAATTCTGGGTGGGGGATGTCTGAAATGCAACATTGCATTCGAGGACAAGTGGCACTTAGCGCCAATGGTGTTGACAAGATCCCTATTACGAATGTAGAGAATGCTTGTGCCAGTGGGAGTACAGCATTTCATGGAGCGTGGACAGCCATTAAAGCTGGATTATATGATTGTACTTTAGCAATAGGTACCGAAAAAATGTATTATCAGAGACCATCTAAGAGCGGTAAAAAAAGCAGCGGTGGAGGGGGTAGTATGGCTGGTTTTATATCCGGAACGGATGTAGAGAGAACAAGAAAATTAATTGCACAATTGAAAAAACAAATTGAAGAGGGGAACATAAAAGCGGCTAAAGAAAAGGGTGAAGAACAAAAAAGTGGAAAGAAAGAACATTCCATGTTTATGGATTTTTATGCAATGGCATCTCGTAATCATATGAGAAAATATGGTACTACACAACGACAAATAGCCATTATTGCCGCAAAAAACCATAATAATTCAACAATGAATCCTTTGGCTCAATATACATTCCCTCAAACTGTAGAACAAGTTATGAATGATTATGTGGTAGCGTTTCCATTAACAAGAGCAATGTGTGCTCCAATTGGAGATGGGTCAGCGGCAGCTATTCTTTGCTCAGAACAATTTTTAAATGCAAATCAAACTCTAAGAAATAGAGCTGCTTTAGTACGTGCTTCTATTTTAAAATCTGGCTCATGGAAAAGAGATAACATATGTAAACGGGCTTCCACTGCTGCTTTTGAAATGTCGGGTCTTAAACCAGAAGATATTAATGTAGCAGAAGTTCATGATGCAACCGCATTTGGAGAGCTTCATATCATGGAACAAATAGGCTTTTGCCCAGTTGGGGAAGGTGGCCCTTTTGTAGAAAGTGGAGCAACCGAACTTGATGGAAAGATCCCTATTAATCCCAGTGGAGGTTTACTAGCACGTGGACATCCTATTGGAGCTTCAGGCCTCGCACAAATTTATGAATTAGTAACACAATTACGAGGAGAGGCAGGGAAAAGACAAGTTGAAAATCCAGAGATAGCTCTTGCCGAAAATGGAGGTGGTAATATTGGTTCTGGAGAAGCAGCTCTATGCATACATATCTTTGAAAAAATATAAAAATATTTTTATTTCTTTCTCTTTTCTTTTGGATTTATTATAAAATAATTAAACTAGATTGTATTTTTTAGCAATTTCTAGAAATGATTCTGTAAAGTATTTTACTTGGTCCCACGTTAAACCATATGTACTGAATTTCATATCCTTAGATATACCTGGAAGCATACCTATTATTCCTTTTTCTTTAAACTCATCTCTCACAAAAAAGCCTCTTCTGGGATGGGTCTTAGCAACCTCTGCAAAACCTTCCGTTGTTATATTTGTTAAAGGGTGAATTTTTGGCAATTTACCGTTTATCTGCACACCTTTTATATTCTTAATATTATCAATAACATAGTTTATTTTTTTTGCTTCCTCATCGATATATTCTTTTTGAGTACGTCTGACTACAGTAGGAAAGCTTGCCATAAGAGTAATTAATGGAGCTCCATAGACTGGTGGACATCCCATAACATTACAGATTTTACTTGGAAAAGATTTAGATGAGATATTACCTTGAATTTGTGATAAAGTCATAACATCATCATGGAATTCCTCTTTAAATCCTAAAAGTCCTATTGGTCCAGATGCAGCCATCGATTTGTGTCCACTGCAGGCAATGAAATCAACTTTATAATCTTTGCAATCTATTGGAAGCGTGCCAGCAGAATATGCCCCATTTAAAAGAAAAGGGATTTTATACTTGCGACAAATTTCCCCGATTGGTTTAGGATCATTATAATTTCCATATTTGTAATCAACATGAGTTAACAATACTAATAATGGTAGCTCTCCCTCCCTATCTATAACTTGATTAATTACTGTTTCATAGTCACTAGCTTCTATTTTAAACTCGGATTCTCCTGAGTTTGGGACCTCCCTCACATTTAAGTTATTATACTCTATAGCTAAATATGTAGTATAATGTGCTAAACTATCAATTATTACGGTTTTTCTCTTGGGAAATTTCTTAGCTAATACTCCCATAATTATTCTTTTGGAATCTCTTGCGGCACCTGTCAACATTACATTATCAATTTTTAAAAATTTGGCTATATCTTTTAAAAATTCAATCACGGGAGGATTTTCAATTTTATCAATTCTCCCTTTTAAGCAATTATCACACAAACTATATCCATCTCCATAGGCTAATAAAGCCTTATATGCTTCAGGGGTCAATATACCCCCTCTCTGAATAGGATGGATGTTTATATATTCTTCATTAATGGTTCGTGTAAGATTAGAATATTTTTGAACTAATTTATTATTGTATTCAATATTTGTCAATTTATAACCACTGATCTATTTGCTAAATCGTCTAATAAAATAATTTTTATAATATTAAAAGAATTTTTGTAAATAGCTATTTAATTTAAAAAAATTAGAAAAAGTGGTGTGAATAAATTTGCCTCTAATTATGCCTAATCCTAGAACTGGTATAAAACCTCAAATCCACAAATCGGCTTTTATTGCTCCAAACGCTGTTATAATCGGTAATGTAATAATCGAAGAAGGTGCAAATATATGGTTTGGAGTCATCTTAAGGGGAGATAAAGGGTGGTTAAAAATAGGAAAAAATACGAGTATTCAAGAAAATGTAACAATTCACACTGAAGAGGGAACTATGGTAATCATCGGGGAGAATTGCATAATAGGTCATCACGCTATGATACATGGACCGTGTACTATAGGAAATGGTTGCCTTGTAGGAATTGGATCTAATGTATTACATGAGTCTAAAATGGGAGATGGCTCGGTTCTAGCTGCAGGAGGAGTTTTATTAAATAAAGAAATTCCACCGAGAACCTTGGCTGTCGGTATTCCTGCAGAAATTAAGAAACAATTACCTGATACTGGTGTATTAGAAGGTGCAAAAACTTCAGAAGAATATGTTGAGAATGGAGAAGTGTTTAAAAAATTTTTTGAACAGCATCCAGAGGTTTTAAATTAACTTAATTTCAATTTTTTATTATATTTTACTTATATTTAAGCTAAACTTCTAATAGTAATAGAATTTTAAAGAAATATATAAATTAAATTAAGTAAAATTTAATTGAAAGAGGTTGAAAAATATGATAATGCCTAGTCCACGAACTGGCATAGAACCGCAGATCCATGAAGCCGCATTCGTTGCTCCAACGGCGGTTATTATTGGAGATGTAATCGTTGAGGAAGGAGCTAATATATGGTTCGGAGTAGTAGCTAGAGGCGATTGGGGTACAATTTCCATCGGAAAGAACACTTCCGTTCAGGAAAACGTGGTTATTCATGTTACAGTTAAAGAAAGTGTAATAATTGGTTCTGATTGCATAATAGGCCATTCTGCAACTATCCACGGACCTTGCGAAATTGGAAATGATTGTTTAATTGGTATTGGTGCCAATATTTTACATAATTCGAAATTGGGAGAAGGCTCTCTGCTTGCTGCTGGAGCTGTATTAGTTAACAAAGAAATACCTCCATATAGCATGGTGGTAGGTATTCCAGCAGAAATAAAAAAACAATTACCACGCCAAGGGAGGATGAGTCGTGGCCAGGGAACAGCAGAATATGCTAAAAATGGTCAATACTTTAAGGAATTTTTTGAAAAACATCCAGACTATATAAAATTTTAAATATTTTTTTAATCTTTTTTTTAACGAGAACAGATACAGCTCTCGTTTTTAACAACTTCTATTTTGCTAAATGATAAATCGATTAAATTAATCATTAAGAGATGATTCTCCAAATTCGGAAGACCTAAAGCAGTTTTTATTACTTCTAAAGCTTCTAATGTTCCTAATATGCCAGGCGTAACTCCTATAACGGGTAGAGGTCCCTCTGGATTTGGTTCATCAGATTCAGGTTCCGGAAAAATACACTGGTAACAGGCACTTTTTTGCGGATCAACTGTAATAATTTGTCCGTAAAAATCTTTAATACCCGCTATTACTGCTTTCATTTTATTTTTAATAGCGATTTTATTGACTAAAAACTTAGTTTTCATATTATCACTGCAATCAATAATAAAATCCTGATTTTTTAAGTATTTCTCGATTGATGTTTCATTAATATAATCTTTGTAGGTTTTTATTTTAACCTCGGAATTTAATAAGGATAAAGCTTGTTTGGCCACCTCAACCTTATGTTTGCCTATATGAGTCTCATTATAAAGTATTTGTCTTTGGAGATTTGAGAGAGAAACTATATCGTTATCGATAATTGTAAGTTCTTTTATGCCGGAGGCTGTAAGATATAGCGAACAGGGTGATCCGAGCCCTCCAGCTCCTATTTGTAGAACACTAATGTTAGATAACTTTTGTTGACCCTTTTCTCCAATTAAAGGAGAGATAATTTGTCTCGAATATCTTTCTTTTTGTTCCTCAGTTAACATAATATCATCTTTTCACTATATTTCTTATTTTTTTAAGTGTTTCTTCTAGCTCAATAAGAATTAAGCCTAAATTAACATTTAAATCTATCAATGACGCGAAAATAATATCATCGCTTGCGTTAAAAACTATCAATTGATACTCATCCAACTCAATACTCAGGCTGTAAACTTTATCATTATGTTTTAATGCTGTTGAGGCAGTTTCTATAGCACCAAAAATGGTTGCTGCTATTGCTCCAATCTTTCTCTTATCAACATCCCTTGGTAATCTGGATGTAATTAGGAGACCATTACGATTGACAATAGCTGAACCAGTGATCCCACTTCTCGTCTCTAATTCTTTTAATTCTTTATTTAAGCGCTCAATTTTTAAAGAATCCATTGATAGATTTAATTTACTTTATTTGCAAGTTAAATTTGGTTAAAGAATAATAATCAATCAGATGTAAAAAAATATACGATACTTCTCTTTAAAATCAAAATAGATTTAATGTTTAATTTAGAATGTAATTAAACTGAATTAAAAAGGTTAGTAAGAACTTCTATCGATAAAAACCCTTATTCCCATTAAATGGTCTATATCTATTTCTCCAACTTGGTTGACGAAGTTTGGCGGTCCTCCCGAAACCACAACTTGCGCAAAATCTTTTTCGACGATGGAAGGAATGTTTCCCACATCTCCTACATGTTTTATGGCTGCTTGCCTTATTTTTTTTCCCTTTGCTTGGAGTTCCTTTTCCCATTATTCATCAATCTCTTTCTCTATATATCGTCAAATTCATCTCGATGCATTAATTTATCTTCCATATCTTCCATAAACATGATCTTTTCGCGGTCCTGACCAATGAAAATTATAGACGCACCGCGGATCATAACAGTGCCTAAATCTTTGCTTCGCTTTCCGCCTCTACCAAAATAAATTTCTTTAGCATCTTCGACAATTAAATTCATATAATTATCGAATCTCACTAGTTTTCCGGTCAAATATGTATTCCATATCTTTAATTTAATACGTACTTCCGGCTTTAAAATTGCCTTACTCAATGTTCTTGAAATGGTATGCTGGGACATCAAAAAAAACTTTTTATTTAATGAGTAGAATCTAATAGAATATTGTATAAAATGAAATAAAAATATAAATATTTTTTTATTCTAAAGGATTTAATTTTGTAATGCTTTCACTTATTTAAAACAAATTCATTAAGTAATGAGAAATGAAAAAGATTGGTATTTTTGATAGTGGGGTCGAGACCCCAGAAGAAATTATTCTTGCTGCCGGTTTTGTCCCTTATAGATTATTTGGTGATCCGACTATTGAGCCTGATAAGGCTAATGAACATATTCCCCCAACACATTGCATTTGGACTCGAAACCTGCTCGAGCAGGCAATTAAAGGTTTTGATAAGGAAATTATAGGAATAATTGGTGCTCATGGCTGTGACCGAACCAATCGTGAATTTGATATATGGCTCGAGTGTTTGAATCTTGAATTTATGTTCTTTCTTAATTCTCCAAGAAAGCGAGATAAGAATGCCCTAAATTTTTTTATTGATGACATGAAAGAGTTAATTACCCAATTAGAAGAACATTTTAAGGTAAAAATAACGGCCGAAAGATTAAGGGAATCAATAAAGAAGATGAATCATATCAGGAACCTATTAAAAGAGATTTCTGAATTTAGAAAGAAAATGATATTGAAAGGTTCGGAATTCCATGCTCTAGTGAAAGTAGCACAGCAACAAGATAAGGATGAAGTAGTAAAAATCCTTGAAACA
>JBHLNT010000262.1:0-5127 GCA_048941265.1 Promethearchaeota archaeon | reverse complement strand
ATAAATTATGAAAATTTACCAGAAGTCTGGAAATCGTTTGATATTGTTCGTTTTTCGATAACTAAAAAACTATGGGATTTCCAACAAGAAGCTCTTAAAAATATAATTAAGTGCTTGTATTTGTATTTTGAAGTAGATAATTGTGAGAAAGGGGAATTTTTTAAACGATATAAAGCTGCAGGGCTTGATGAAGATCTCATTGCAGATTTGGCATTACCACTTACAAGGGATTTATCCAAGATAAGTAGTCAGTTTTATTCTATTACAGAAAAAAAAATCGCCTTCTATTATTTTATTAATCGATTGGCTTGTTGGATGGCTACCGGTTCTGGAAAATCACTTATTATTATAAAACTTATTGAAGTTTTACATTCATTAATCAATTTGAATTGGTTTGAAAAAAAAAACAATAATTACGATAAAGATATCTTGATTCTAACTTATAGAGAAGATTTAATAAATCAGTTTAAGGAATTGGTGGCTGATTTTAATGAATTATCTTCTATAAGAGGATTTAAAATAAGATTAGTAACCTTGAAGGATTATGAGGATGTAAAGCATAAATATGGAAGATTTGGAAACCCAGCCGAAAGGATTGTTTATTATTATAGATCTGATTTATTTAGTGAAGAACAAAAAAAGAAAGTGATAGACTATAAAAACTACGAGAATGGGGGAAATTGGTATGTGATTTTGGATGAAGCTCATAAAGGCGCCAAAAAGGAATCGAAATTGCAATTATTTTACTCGATCCTTTCCAGAAATGGTTTCTTATTTAATTTTTCGGCTACTTTTACAGATGATGAAGATAAGGTAACTACAGCTTTCAATTTTAATCTAAAAGAATTTGTATCGAATGGATATGGTAAACATATTTATCTTTCTCAACAAGAGATTTCCGCATTTAATGATAAAGACGTATATGATAGGCTTGAAAAACAAAAAGTTGTTCTTAAGAGTTTGGTGCTACTAACCTACATTAAAAAAACAGCTCAATATATTAAATCGTTTAGAGAAGGATTATATCACGAGCCAATATTACTGACCTTAGTGAACAGTGTGAATAATAAACTTTCGAAAAACAGTGATTTTGCTCCAGACTTAATCCTATTCTTCCGAGAAATTGAAAAAATTGCTAAAAGTGAATATAATATTGAACTATTAGAAGTGATTAAGAGTGAACTCCGAAAAGAATTTTCTAAATCCAATTCCTCGGTTTTTATGTTTGAAAATGGTAAAGTTGAGTTAAAAGGAGATATTATAGATTCAATTACAATAGAGGATATTTTATTTCATATTTTTAATTCTAAAACGAGGGGAGGTATCGAAGTCATACAAATCAAAGATAATATTCATGAAGCAATCTTAAAATTAAAAACTACCAATATTCCATTTGCTTTAATTAAAATAGGAAATGCTGTTAAATGGATAAAGGACAATCTAAAAGGATATGAAATTACAAGAACATATGAATACAGAAGTGTTTTTGATGAGATTGAAAGGAGAGATGAATTTACTGTTTTAATGGGGTCTAGAGCTTTCTATGAAGGTTGGGATTCTAATAGACCCAATATTATTCTATATATAAATATAGGGGTGGGAACGAATTCTAGGAAATTTGTGCTTCAATCTATTGGAAGGGGGGTGAGAATAGAACCCATAAAGGATAAGAGAAAAAGACTAATTTCTTTAGCAGATTCCCATGAAGATGAGGGATTAAGAGAAGTATTTTCAGTTGATCAATTGATACCGTTAGAAACTTTATTTGTTTTTGGCACTAAAAAGAAAAATCTAAGGGAAATCTTACACACTCTTAATGTTCGAAAGGAATTTGATGCATTTAAACATAAAGATAATGAAAAAGATATGGAAGATATATTGAAGATTCCAGATAAAATTAAAATTGATATTGAAATACTAAAGATGATGAAGAGATACTTTGATGAGATTGATGAAAGGATTATTTTAATGGAAAATAATCTTGAGCCGGCAATATTATATCACATAAAAAAAAGCGTTGAAGATAAAAACAATGATTACATAATAGATAAATCAGGCTCTATTAAACCAAGTCTCTCTATGGTAAAAAGAGAAATTGGGAGATTAACCACCTTTTTTAAATCTTTTAATGAAATTACATAGTTTTTCCATAGATTGAATCTTTGGAAACCACTTAGGAACTTTTGTATTATTCTCCAAATATTTCTCTTATAATATTTCTTCAAGGTCTTTCTGTTCGAAAGTAGCAATTGATTATTCGGATGAAATCTAAACAAAATCATATTCAAAATAAAGATGATTATTCTTTTTGAAAGATTTAAAAATATGGAATTTATTAATTTTGTAAAATAAAGAAAAAAAGGGGATAAGAAATGGCAAATAATGATCAAGCTCCGTGCTTTATTGTAATTGGAATCGTAATCATTGTAATGACTCTCATTATATGGTGGAGCCCATTCTTTCTTATTATAGGAGTTGGCTTTATTTTTGGAGGAATTTGTCTGGCTCAACAAAAAGTAAAGAGGACTGGGTATGCCAACCAAACACCATCATACCAAGCTCAACCCGTAATTCAACAATCTGCACCAGTTGCGGCTGCAACTGTGCCTCCACAACCCGTTATAGAACCTGAAAGGGCTAAATTCTGTCCTCACTGCGGAAGCCCTGCATCTGATAATTTTTGTTCGTCATGTGGCTCTAAAATTGAATAAGTAAAAAAAATTCCAATTATTATTTTTTAAAAATAAAGTATTTCTACTCAAATAGGTCAGTTAAAGTTTATTTTTTTGTTATTATTGAAACATTTATTTATGTAAGTAGTTAGGGAAGTAATGCGATTACTTCAATTTCAATATCAATATTTTTTATCGGCGATACTGCCTGCATTGTAACACGGGCAGGTTCTTGCCCTTTTGTAAAATATTCGCGATAAACTTGATTCATTTTGTCAAAATCATTTGCATTCCTCAAATAAATTACTACTTTTATGATATCATCCATTGTTGCTTTACAAGATTCAAGCAAGAATTTAATATTCTCTAAAGTTCTCCTCGTCTGTTCAATAATATCCCCCCCAATAATCTTATTAGTCTTTAGATCTGCTGAGAGTTGACTTGTAAGGAATAAAAAATTACCTGCTTTTACAACATGATTAAAGGGCGCTGTTGGAGTTTTGATTCCCTCTATGTTTATAACTTCTTTCTTCATAATTCATAATTCCTCTTCATAATTTAATAAAATATTATAAAATTTTAATCTTTCATCTTGGCGGGCCTGAAATTCTGAAAATCATGCTAGAAATTCTAATAAAGTATTTAGAAATAGTTCAGGTTCATGTGGAAAAATCGCATGACCACTCTTCTCAAATATTACTAGTTTAGCACCAGGAATTTGTCCTGTTAATATTTCACCATTCTCAGGGGGAACAACAATATCTTTTTTGCCTTGCATTATTAATGTTGGAGTGTTGATATCTTTAAGTCTTCTATAAGTATTAAGCCCTATCATTGCTTTTAATTGTCGAGCATAACTACTGAAAGGGATTGGCCCTGAAAGTATTCTCTGAATTTTATCCTCTACATAATCAGGATTATTTTTCATGAATTCTGGGGTTAACAGTAGTGGGATGGTAGCCTTGGCCATCCGCTCGGGAGTCAATCCTTCTATAGCTCCTAAGTAAAATTTAAACGCAGCCATTGTAGGAGGAATAGTCTTTCTACCTCCGCAATTGGCCCCCCAAAGAACAAGCTTTTCCACTTTCTCAGGATAATTAAGTACCAATTCTTGTGCTATCATTCCACCCATGGATACCCCGATTACATGCGCTTTCTCGATATTTAAAGCATCCATTAATCCTGCTGTATCATCTGCCATCATTTTTATAGTATATTCCCCCTCAGGAACCTCCGTTTGACCGGCTCCTCTATTATCAAATAATATTGTTTTAAACCTCTTAGAAAGCTCATCTATTAAGGGATCATCCCATACTTTAAGACAAAGAGCTGTCCCCATTATCATTACACATGGAAAACCCTCTCCATACACTTCATAATAGATATTTATATCATTAACTTTAATTTTAGGCATAGTTTCAAGCCCCTAAATGATTTTATCGGATATTCTTTTTTAATTATTATTAATACTATTAGGATATCATGGTTCTTATATAAAATTATTTTGTAGTAAGATCGTGAGGGCGATTAGCATTTATTCTACTTTTTTGATCCCCTAAAAATTTATAAGATTGGATTATCATGGACTTTATATAATTATAGTTAGTTTATGGGTTATTAGTATCGCATAAAATGGAAAATAAAAGAATAGAGAACATTAGTTTTAGAGTCTCTACTGAAGAAAAGGTAATGCTTAAGAAAGCGGCTCACGCTTTCAATAAAACCGTCTCTGGTTTTATAAGAGATATCATATTAGGCATTTCCAGCGACGTGGTCCAGATATGCAATAATATGTTAGTCGTTGAGCCAAAAAAAATAATGCCCTCAAGTCTTAATCCTCCTAAAAAAGTGTTATTACCTCTTCCTAGCAGCGATGAATTAAAATTTAAAAGGGGTACCGCTCTTGATTATAGAACTTGTATGGATGAGTTAAAAAGAGTGTTAAAAGAAAAGAAAATTCTAGTTGGTTGTTAGAAAATATGAGTAAATTCTACTCTTTCAATAATGTCATTTTGAATTTCCTTACCTAATCTTGTGAAATATGCGGCATACCCCGAAACTCTCACAATCAAATCTTCATACTTTTCTGGATGAGTTTGCGCATCCCTTAATAATTCCGTACCCATGGAATTGACTTGTATATGCATCCCTCCATTCTCAAAGTAAGTGTCAATTAAGTGATTAAAAATTTCAAGATTTTTATCAGAATTAACTAAGAACTGAGGAAATCTCATATTCAATGAATCACCATAACCAATCTTGGAATGATCAATTTTAGCAAGTGAATTTAACATCGCAGTTGGACCATGTTTTTCAGCCCCATTACAAGGTGAGATACTGTTAGATAAAGGTTCCCCGGCTTTTCTCCCATCTGGAGTCGCGGGTTCTAATGCCCCTTCATATACATTAAGACCATAAGAAATAAAACTCGCTTTAAAATGACCTCCGCGATTTA
>JBHLNT010000065.1:0-22203 GCA_048941265.1 Promethearchaeota archaeon | reverse complement strand
CCTCTCCATCCAAATTCCTCAAATAATGGACCATCGATCAATAAAAAGATAAAAAACATCAAAGGAATTAGCCATAATGGAATAGTTGCCACTGGAAAGATTCCTCCAAATAGAAAAACATTTAATAAATGTGCGAGAATCACTGATATAGGTATTAGAATTATCAACGGTATCCACCACCATCCTAATTTAACATTAAGCCATCTCTTCATATTATTTTTAAAACCACTCTTTCCTTCAAATTTTAAAGTTAGACTAAACGCTGACACCATGGGACCAAAGGGTGCAATCATTCCTAATACGAGATATACTGTATATGAACCACCTATTAAACCATTTGTATATAACACAGCTGGAAACCATAACACCCATGTAAAAGCATATGTTATTATGAAATAAAGAACTAAATCTCTATTCACATTCTCAGATTCCATAAATCATCACTTTGAGTTTGTTTGTAATTAAAATAATAAATTAACACTTACATATATTTAATATACTATCACTCAATAGAGCACAATAAACTAATTTTAGAATTTAGATTGAAATTAGAACTCCAAATAATTAAAAAATAGATTTATCATTTAAATTCTGCTAATCTTTTCATTACTTTTCTAATTGTTCTTAAACCTTGACTTTTCTACTAAAGGGTAGACTTCTTGTAAATCATCCTTATGAATACGTCCTTTTTTTTCTCGAATACAAAAATCACAGTGTATACAGAACCTTATCTCTTTTAATTCTCGATATATAAAATAAACAAATTAAAGTTCATTTTAGTGCTAATTAATAAAATTTTACTCATTATCAATAGTCTCTTCAGGCCCTCTCCAAAATATATATGGTTGCCGTATTTTACCTATTTTCTTTAGTTTAAAGACACATACAGCACATATATTTATTATAAGGATGTTTGCGATAAGTAGTAATAAGCTTCCAAAACATAAGCTCCATTCGTTATAAATTAAACTAATTCCAATATTTACAGCAGGAGGGGTAATTGAAGCTGCTATAGCAATACCTATTAATGTACTTTTAATATCCTCCGTTATCACAAAACCTACTGCAATTCCTGCACATATAGCGATAATTATATCAAAATAATTGGGAAAATTCCTTAACAACATCTCTGTTGTTACTTCTGGGGTTCCATAGATGATAATGGCTAAAATCCCTAATAATGATCCTATTCCTATGGAAAGTGACAAACCAATTATTTGGTTAATAATTCCTTTTTTAACCATAGGTTTGTTTTTACTTACTATTCCAAATGATAATCCCAGAATAGGACCTATTAAGGGAGATAAAATCATGGAAGCTATGATGAAGACTGGGGAGTTTAAGATAAGTCCTGCTCCCGCAATAATAGCAGATAATAATATAAAGATAATATAATTAAAATTTAATTGAATTTTTCCTTCCAGATATTGTTCTATTTCTTCTATTGATACTCTTTTTTTATAGGATGGTTCAATTGTTTTATCTTGTTCTTTCTCTAACATGCTAATAGGAGGGATTGATGCACTAAGCTTTAAAATATCAATTAAACCTTCAATGGTCCCAATCCCATTTTTATTGAGTAATTTAATAACATCAGGTACTTCAGTTCTTTGACATCTCAAAATAATAAGCGAGTTCTTTTCAGCTGTAATTAAAATCAAGTTTTTAATTCCAAGTTGTTCTTTTAAAATTAATAAGATTTTATCTATTAATTCTTTACGCTCATTTGGTAAAGTTATTTGGATTTGACTAATAAAATTTCACTCCTCTAATTGTATTTATTTTTTATTAAGAAGTAAATTTCATATATAAATAAAATTCTTTAAAAATAAACATTTAAAAACTAAATTTTACGGTTGAATTAAAAAAGGAAAAATATCAAATAATATCAAATTAAAATCTATCAAAATAATTATTTTTAAACTTCTAACAAGATAAGAGTAATCTATTAGGGACAACAATTTGCTCACTTTTTTGTTAATGGTGTTAATATTTAAATAATTTAACTTTAAATTAGTTATTTTTTAAATTCTGCTAACCTTTTTATAACTTTTCTAATTGATCTTAGACCTACTTCATCACTCTCAACTCCTTTTTTACCTAAATCTTTTGTCCATAAACTTGCCCCTAAATTTGCCCCAAAAGCACCACCCGACACTGATATCACATGATTTTGCTGAAAAAAATCTAAAATAGATCTAATTGCAATTTCTTGTCCTCCACTACGATCCCCTCCAACTGCTAATGCCATACCTATTTTATTCTTGAAAACAACTGGATTTTTAGCTATTAACGCTCGCATTCTGTCCATTATGGTCTTTAATTGTCCTGATAAATTACCTTGAAAAACTGGAGTGCCTAAGAGAAGAAATTTTGACTTTTCTACTAAAGGGTAGAGATCCTGTAAATCATCCTTATGAATACATCCTTTTTTTTCTCGAATACAATAATCACAATGTATACAGAACTTTATCTCTTTTGCTCTAGCGGTCCAAAATTCTGTTTTAAATCCGAATTTTTCTTTTGCGTAATTCAAAGCGTAATGAACTGCAAATTCAGTTCCTTGATTTCTTGGACTTCCGCATATACCCAAAAGGAAATTTTCATCTTGACTCATAATCATTTTTATGTTTTTTTTAAAATTAAAGCTATCGACTATAAACTTTATTGGGAAATAAGTAAATAATTAAATGATTTAAATTGGTATATCTTGATTCAAAATTAAAATACTCTTATTTTTGTTTTAATATTCATATTATAAAAATAGAATAAATAGATAATCGGTAATTTAAGAGTTATGATGAGTTTAGATAAAATATTAAGAGATGGACGTCTACACATTTTTCTATTAGGTAGCGGTGGACCAATTAACAATAATTTAAGAGTTGCTCCAAGTATTGCAATTATAGCAAATGGGGAATTTATTCTTGTTGATATTGGACCGGGATCATACCGAAATCTTGATATATTGAGACTTCCAGCAGCGCATCTAAGTGCTATATTTCTTACCCATTTTCATTCAGATCATATTGGAGATCTTGGAGAGGCGAATATGTTGTCTTGGGCTATGGGAAGAGCAAAAGCATTGGAAATATACGGCCCTGAGGGCGTGGAAAAAGTTGTGAACGGATTTATAATGGCCTATGAATTTGATACAGGATATAGAATTGCCCATCATGGGAAAGACATTATGCCACCTGAAGCAGGTACACCTATAAGCAAAACTATTTCAATACAAGCTCCTAATAAGAGAGAATTAGTTTTTGATAGAAATGAACTAAAAGTCTATGCATTTGAAGTGGATCATTCTCCTGTAAAACCCGCTATAGGCTATCGGATAGAATTTAAAGGAAGAATTGTTACCATAACCGGTGATACGATAAAAACAGAGAATCTCGTTAAGCATTGTAAGGATGCAGATATTCTCTTTAGTGAAGCCATTTCTTATGATATGTTGAAGCCTGTGATTGCTGGGGCAAAATCACGTAATCTTAATAGATTAGCTAAAATTATGACAGATATCCAAGAATATCACATGGAACCTATTGTTGCTGCTGAATTAGCTAAAGAAGCTAATGTAAAAAAAATTGTATATGTCCATATTGTACCTCCATTAACAAATAAATTGGCAGAGGACACTTATTTGAAAGGTGTTTCCGATGTTTTTGATGGAGAAATTATATTGGGAGAAGATAACATGAAATTTCGATTAGATCCAAAATGATAGTGTAATGAAAAAATCTATTGATACTTTAAAGATTAAAAATATTTGAAGAATGAATCATTGGGAACATTAAATTAATCTTAAATAGGACATAGAAAAAAACTAAATTTGTTATTTTTTTTAAATATGACTCTCGAGAAACCATCTTTGGCCCGTGTAAAAATCAAATTTCCTGAGGAAATCTGGATTTCTCAGATCTTTAAAAATTATAAAGACCTGCAAATGGAAATCTCTCATTTCTTACCATATGATATAGAAAACTCTATTGGAAATGCTTTAATTGAAATACAACATTATAAAATTGATGATATTTTAGAAGAGGTTAAAAACCATCCTTCTGTCTTGGAATTCAGTCTTTTAGAAAAGGAGGAACATAGAGTTAAATTTAATGTAAAAACAAAAGATCCTTATTTATTATATGGTGTAATTAAATGTGGAGTACTTGTCAATTTCCCGGTTAATGTAAGAGATGGCCATGCATATTGGAGATTGATTGCCACGCGAGACAGGATAGATCAATTATTAACTTTATTCGATGAAAAACATATTAATTACGAATTACTTAGAATAGGAAATGCTCCATTCGAAATTACTGATGGTAAAAATAAATTAAGCTTGGAAGAATCTGAAGTTCTAGAACAGGCGATAAATAAAGGATTTTTTGAAGTTCCTAGAAAAATTTCTTTAGAAGAACTGGCAAACCAATTGGGGAAATCGAAATCTGCGTTATCAGTAATGTTGAGAAAAATAATTAAAAAAAAAATAATGTTTGAGGGATAAAATTATATTCAATATCCTTTCATAATACCATATTAAATGAAATTAGCAATAAATTTTACTTACTTTTCTTTCTAACTCATTTTTAGTAATATTATTTGCATTTAAAATGAATTTGCTTAGCTTACTCATATCTGCTATTTCTAATACATTGTCAGGGCAATTAATCATGCATCTTAAGCATCTTAGACATTTATTATTATCCACCTCCCCTGTATCTGCATTCATTGCCCCTGAAGGGCAAACTTGTTCACAGGTTCGACACATACTGCAATCTGCTCCTCTCCTCGATGGTGTAGGAAGATTTTTCTCTCGTTTCTCGTGTCTCTCAAGAATTTGCTCTGAAATAGTAGGATCTCCAATTTCTATTTTATTAAAATCCTTTTCTTGAAATTTTTTCAAAATTTTTCTTGCAAACTCTTTAGCAATTTCGAAATCTCCCTTGTCAGGGCGATTTTCTAATAAATTCCATCCTGCTAAGTTAAATGTATGTTTGCCAGGAAATTCTGAAGATCCAATGAGAATAAAATTACTCCCTTCTAAAATTTTCATAGTATTATAATGAGCTACACCTGTAGAAACCCCTCCATAAGTAAAGAAAGTAGCACATTTTTTTCCATTTCCATTTAAAGATTTAAGCCAAGTTCTTACAACCGATGGAGCCCTCCATGCATATATCGGAAATCCGAAAATTATAACGTTATATGAAGCTAGGTCATAATTTTGTTGCCTTTCCTTATAGCTCGTAATATTAAAATTATTAATCTCAACATTTTTTTCTGTCAATTCATTAGCAATTGCTTCCGCAATTCTTTCAGTGTTTCCAGTTCCAGAAAAATAAAATAACGCTATTTTCAGTAATTACACCAACTTATTAAGTAAGTGAATTTAATTATAAGTTAATTTCTAAACGATCAATTATGTCATTTTGGATAGCAGTGCCAAGATCGGTAAAATTTGCATTATAACCTCCCACTTTTACTATTAAATCGGGATAATTCTCAGGATGTTTCTGAGCATCCCTAAGGGTTTCAGTAGAAACAACTGTAGGCTGTATTTGCATGCCACCTTTCTCGAAATAGGTTTTTATAAGATAATAGAATTTCTCTAAATTCTCACTTCCCTCAAGATTTTGAGGATGAAATCTCATATTTACCGCCACCCCATTAGTTGCTAATGAATAATTTAATTTCGAGATAGAATTTAATGCTGCTGTGATGCCATGCTTTTCAGTCTGATTAGCCGGGGATAAGCTGTTAGATAAAGGCTGAAATGATTTTCTACCATCTGCAGAAGCTATAGTAATTAAACCTTCTAAAACATGAATACCCATTGAATAAGCACCTGGATTGAATCGACCTCCTCTAAGAGGTTTATGTTTAATTACTTCTTGGCAATAAAGGTCCCATAATTCAGCTGCCATAGCATCTATTTCATCTTGGTCATTACCCCATTTTTGATATTTATTTAATAATTCCTTGCGAAGTACTTTTTGTTTTTTAAAATTTGCATTTAAAATATTGATGAATTCGGGTAAAGTCATTAATTTTTGCTCATAGACCAATTTTTTTATATTATACATCGAATTTACTAAACTAGCAAAACTGAAAGCAGTAATTGAAGAGAAATTATATTTTGTTCCTCCCTGAGTATAGTCCTTTCCATTTTCTAAACAATCCTCGAGTGTTGCGGAGATAAATGGCTGTTGACACCACCTAATTGCTTCTTCATCCATTAAATTAGCAATTTGGACTGCCTTTTTAATATTAAACTGAAGTTGTATTGTGAAAGCTTTATAGAAATCATTATATGTCTTAAAGCTGGCAGGATCTCCAGTTTGTAGTCCATCACTCTGACCAGAAAAATGACTATAGCCATTATTAAGCGTTAATTCCAATACACCTGGTAAATTTAAAAACATATGTCCAGTGGCTGCATATGTATTTCCTTGGGATGTGGGCTCTACACAGCCAATAATCACATAATTCCGAGCATCCTCTATTGAATATCCTGCCTTATTTAATGCCGGAACTATAATTTCGTCATTATAAAAAGCGATTCCAGAGGTAGATTGAAACACCTTTAAAGCTTCTAGAAAAAATTTCTTAGGTGTATTTTTATGGATTCTGATTGAAAGATCTGATGTAAGAGATTTTATGTTTTTATAGGCTTCTAAGAATAAGTAGGAGAGTTCATTCGTGGCATCAGCTCCTTTTTTATCACTTCCAGAAATCGTTATTGTTTGCGTATTTAAACCAATCGCGTTCGCTGCTGCTGTATAATTTGTAGGTAGTAATGTACAATTCCAGGTTAGTTTTAAGTTTAATTCTTCTATAAGCTCTAAAGCATGTTCTCTGGTTATTTTATGATCCTTAATATCTTTATGATAAAATGGCCACAAGATTTGATCTAATCTGCCTAAAGCTAGAACACTCCGATAATAAATAATGTTTGCTATATTTTGAGTAAACCATATACATTGAATCGCCTCATAAAATGAAATTGGTGCTCTTTTTGAGATAACTTCCATACATTCTGCAATTGAATGTAATTCGCTTTTTCTTTTAAAATTCTTTTCGCTTTTAGCCATTTTATAAGCAAGTTTAGAATATCGAAGCGCAAATTCTATAGCTGCGCGATAATATATCTTAATAGCATCATAAAACGTACATTTTTCTTTATATTCAGGGTCATCTTGCTTCAATCTCTTTTGAAAATATTCTGCTTCTTTAATTATGCCAGAATAACCTAATTTCAATAATTTTTCGTACCCCGCACAAATATGGCCCTCATTAGTTCCGACCATTACGGCAATATTCGGAGCAGACCCGGCTGTATTGTCATCTCTTGTTATTATCTTCTCATCTTGCATTCTTTTATAGATAATATCATCGTAGAGCGATTTTCCTTTCCAAAAAGGAATAATTCGAATCAAATTTTCAATTTCTCCATCTGAAATAAGGAAAGGTTGTGGTTTACGTACTCCTAATTGCTTCAAACTTTCTTTATCTTTAAATCCCTTAAAAGAATATAGCTCAAATGTTAATTTTTCACCAAGATTTTTACTTGTCTCATTACCAACTAGTAGCTCATCATCTCTGATGAAAATTTTCATTTTATTTAATGTATAAGAGATAGCTTTGGCTTTTTTTATGATTTCGGGCTCATTCTCATTAATTTTATAAATTTCAGTAAAAAATTTAAGCCGCTGCACGCATAAATCATAGGAGCTTGAGAGCAAATTATTTTTTAATTTTATAGTTCTTTTCATGGGTGTTTTAGAAACCAATCTTAAATCCTCGTAAAATCTTCCCTAATTATAATAACGTTATTGTTAAATAAAAATTATCCTTTAATATTTAATAGTATTTTAAAATAAAGACTAATATGAATGGTATTATCTGAAACGTTAATAAATAAAAAAATATGGCAAAAAAATTGGATTTAACTTTCAAGTTTATTTAAATTAAAGCCATTCTTCACGTAATATATCGCCTTGCAGGCTGACGACAATGCTTTTGATTGGGACTTTTCTATTTGCTCTCGCAGCACCTTCTTTGGCGAGATATACTAATCCAGAACAGCAAGGAACTTGCATTGTGAGAACTGTCAAAGTATTTATTTTAGCGTCATCTATCCATGAGCGGATTTTTTCTATATAAACATCTTGACCTTGATCTAGTTTCGGGCAGGCAATAGCAAGCGATTTACCTTTTAGATATTCAGGATGAAAGCTTCCAAGCGAATATCCCACACAATCAGCAGAAAGGAGCACATCTGCTCTCTGATAATAAGGTGCTGTAGGTGAGATTAAATGCATTTGAATTGGCCATTGACGCAATTGAGATTTTATTGTCCCCTCTAGCACTTGGTCTTGTCCATCATCACATTCAGTAAAGGTCATCATGCGAGACCCGGGACATCCGCAAGCAACATCCCCAGGTTCTTGAGTTGTCATATGCTGTTCTTGGCGTTCTTTAGATTTTAATTTTTCAAGATGCTCTTCCACAGCCTCCTCATCGAATTTTGGAGCTTCTCGCTCAATTATTTTTAAGGCACCTTCAGGGCACTCTCCCAAACATGCACCAAGCCCATCACAAAAAACATCATTTACAACCTTTGCTTTTCCATCGATAATTTCTAATGCTCCTTCAGCACAAGTAATTACACAATTGCCACATCCAGTGCATAAATCCTCATCAATCTCAATTATTTTTCTATTAACTAATTTTCTCTCTTTAGTTATAGTCATTTTTATCATACCTCTTTTAATTTCTTAAGTTAAAAATAAACCAAGCGGAATATATTTTTACTTGCGAACATGTTCAAATTAACAACTCATAATAAAAACCTTAAAATAAGAAGAAAAATCATTAAAAAATGATGAAAGTTGTGATTATAGGAAATGGAGTTGCTGGTACTTTCTCAGCTCAACATATCCGAAACTTGAACAATGATGTAGAAATTGAGATCTATTCCAAAGAGAAGTATCCCTATTATACAAGAATAAAACTTCCTGAATTGATTAGTGAACGAGTCACTATTAATGATTTTACGGTTTTTAAAGAAGATTGGTACAAAAATAAAAAAATTGAATCTCATTTAAATAGAAACATTGTAAAAATTGATCCAAATAATAGACAAATTTTTATTGAAAATGAAAATGCCCCCGTATCTTATGATAAACTTATCCTTGCCACTGGGAGCATGCCAAATATTCCACCAATTAAAAATGCTGTAGAAATGATTGGTAAGGGTGTTTTCACATTACGAAATATCGATAATGCAATTGAGATTCGAGACTATATCCAAAAAAAAAAGGTCAATAAAGTAGTTATCATTGGGGGAGGATTATTGGGATTGGAACTGGCAAGACAAATTAGAAACTGCGAATTAGATACCACGGTTGTGGAATTCTTTCCCAGACTGCTACCACGCCAATTAGATGTTGGTTGTGGAGATATGCTGAAAGAAGAAATAGAGAATATGGGAATAAAGGTAATTTTGGATGCTACCACTGAAGAAATTGTCGTTAATGGTGGTATCAATGGAATTAGAATAAAGGGTGGAAGAAATATTGAAGCAGATATGGTATTAATTCAAGCGGGAATACGAAATACCATTGATCTTGCCAAGGATGCTAATTTAGAGACTAATCGAGGGATTATTGTCAATAAATTTTTAGAAACCAGTGTTAAAGACATATATGCTGTAGGAGATTGTATAGAATATAAAAATCAAACTTGGGGAATAATTCCAGCGTGCCTAGAACAATCAAAAATAGTAGCAGCATCGGTTGTAGGTAATAAAAATATCGAATATGAAGGTACGGTTCCGAAAAATACGCTGAAGATTGTTGGAATAGATCTTACTTCTGTAGGAATATATGATCCTTCAGACAAAGATTTAGTTGGCGCTGGATGGGAAATTATGAAAGAAATAGATAGAAAAGGTGGTTGTTATAAAAAAATCGTATTAAAAGATAACACCTTGAAAGGGGCAATCTTATTTGGAGAAAAAAATGCAATTCCATATGTTAATAAAAATATTGAGAAACCTATAAATGAATCTGAATTAAGAGAAGCAATTAATTTATATATATGGATTTGTGGAAATTGCGGAGCTGAATATGATGATGCTAAAATGGAAACATTATTCAAATACTTACCTGAAGATTGGAAATGCCCCAATTGTAAAGGCCCTAAGTCCGGATTTAAGAAAAAAGAATCATAAAGATATATATATTAATAAATAAAAAAAGAAAATGCGTTAAAAAATATGCCGACTTATAGATGTAAACGATGCCAATTTCTGTATATTGATGAGAAAAGAGAAATTCCCTTTGAAGAGCTTGACGATGAATTTAAGTGCCCGAGGTGCCGTTGCTCAAAAAAAATGTTTGAATGTTTAGAAAATGATTAATTGAGTAAAAATCATGGTTTTAAATAAGAGTTAATATATCCATGTTGAAAAATTTTAGAGTTTACATTTCTTCTTTTAATTTTTTAAGAATATTCTTCTAAACTATTTGTATTTAAAACTCAGATTTTAAAAATTAATTTTTGTGACCTTCAAATTATTTAAGAAAAGCATTTATAGATCTTGGTATATATCTATATAACTCTTTAATGAGAGGAAAAAATTAAGGTTTTGAATGTTTTATGGAAAATACGCTTAAGCTTGAAATAGTTGCTCGAGAAAATTTGATTGTCGCAAAAAGAGAAAAAATAATTGCATCTGAATTAAAACAATTAGCTAAAAATCTCTTGAAAAAAGCAAAAACACGAGAAAAATTTGTAGAAAGAGAACTTAATTTAGCAAAACTAAGAAAGGAATTTATTGAGGATAATGAGAAATTATTGGAAAACAAAATTAAATCTAAAGAAATATTAGAGCTTTCTGAGGAGGAATTAAAAAAAGATAGGGATTTTATAAAACATCATGAAAAAGTCGCTGAAGATCAATTGGAAATGGCGAAAAAGCATAAATCTATCGCAGAATTAGAAGAAAATTTGGCTAGAAAGAAGATTGATTTGGCAAATATGAAAATTCATGCTGCAAATATCCGATTAAATTTATCAAAACTCCAACTAAAATATTTAAAAATGATAGCGGAAGGTAGCGGCTCTCAATCGAAAGCAATGATAATAAACTCGTCGTTTAAACAAGAACAAGAAAATTTAAATCATTTTCTAAACGAAATAAGGGAAAGAGAGAAGGAAATAAAAGTATTGCAAGATGATATAACAAATTTAAAATAAAATTTTTTCTTCACTATTTTAGTAAAAACTTAAAACTCAAGATTAAATTATATGTGCTCAATATTATTCTATTCTTCTTTTAACTTTTTAAGAATACATTCTAATATAGCTATAATTTGTTCCTTATAAGAAATCTGCTCGGGATAGTCATAACTAAAAGTCTTCCAATGTGGTCTTTTATGCCCAATTTTGAATTTAACTCCTTTCATCGTTGTCCAATAAGAATTTGGATTAATCTTGGTAGCGATTTGATCAGCTATTATGTACCAATGATATTTAGTTTGAATACTTGCACCACTATGAATAGGAGCAGCATTTACTCTTGTTTTAACGCTATTAAAATTAAAACTCCATCGATCGGGAGCTTTTTTAGTTTCATACCATTTGCCATCCTTATAATTCCAAAAGTGAGAATGACCAATCTCCATTCCTGTATATTTTTTATTCTTGTAAGTTTTAAGTGTATCATACATCTTTTAATTCACTATTTTCTACAAATAATTTAGTAATATAGTTTACCCTTTCATTTATAAAATAAGACACTTCCAGTTTATAGATAATTCTGATAAAGCATAAACTTTCAGAAAAATGAGAGGAAAAAAAATCAGCTCTTTTTAAATACTGTTTTTCCTCTTATAATGGTCTCCAGAACTTGAATTTTTTTTATCTCTTCTTTTGGGACTTCAAGGGGATTTTTATTCAAGATGACAAAATTTGCTAATTTTCCAACCTCTATACTCCCCTTAATCTCTTCTTGGAATGCTGCATAGGCTCCATTAATCGTATATGCTTTTAAAGCATCCATAATCGACACACATTCCTCGGGAACAAAGCCGTTTCGATGAACCATTGCATGTATACCATCAATTACGTTTGGATTCTCAACAGGTCCGTCTGAACCTGCCGCAATAATCACTCCCGCCTTAATCAGTGACTTAAAAGGGTAAGTAATTATACATCGTTCCTTGCCTATTCGTTTCTCTAACCAGCTATGTTCAGAATTAATAAAGGGTGGTTGACACGAGGCTATTAAACCTAAATCTTTCATATCCTTTATCATTTCTGCGGTAAGCATTGATGCGTGTTCGATTCTATGTCTATGGTTATTTCGAGGGTATTGACTTAGAAGCTTTTTATACAAGTTGATTACGGTCTGATTTGCCTTATCGCCAATTGCATGCAAGGCGATTTGAAATCCTAAGTTATGAGCCTTTACCATCCTTTCATATAGAACACCCTCGTCAATAACTGAAAAACCGCTGCTTTCTGGATGATCTGAATAAGGTTCTAACATAAGAGCTGTGGCGGCTCCAAAAGTACCGTCAAACCAAGATTTTAAGCATCCAATTTTAAATCTACTGTCTAATTTACCATCATCCAAGGGAGGTTTTTGCAGTCGTTTTAATTTTTTCGGTTCGGCAGTATAGACAATCCCATACCAATCTTGAAGTATTTTATCTTTCATCGTTTTCAATAGGGGGATTTCAAGACCTCCGAGGTTTACCACTCCACCCTCTTTATCTAATTCGACAATTCCATGAATAGAAGTTATACCTTCAACCGCTAAATCTCGATAAGCTTGCGCTGCCGCTTTCATTATCTCATCGGGATCCGGGAGTGAAACCTTTGTCATAATTAAGGAAGTGGCATTTTCAGACAAAACACCCGTGATTTCACCCTTTTCATTTCGTCTAATCTCTCCGCCTTCAGGTGATATAGTTTTATTATCAATTCCAGCTAATTCTAACGCTTTGGTATTTACAACACCTACATGTCCATCGTACCGTAAGAGGAACACGGGATTATCTGGACAAATATCGTCTAGCAAAAAGCGATTTGGTAGAACTCTTTCTTCAAGGTCTTCAAATTGTTCCTCCTTTAAATTTAGACCGTATATGAATTCACCAGGTTTTTTCTTATGAACAGTTTGAATCAATTGCTCTTTAAGCTCCTTTAAACTCTTAACCTCAGCGAGATTAAGAAAAACATAAAAAAACAAAATTGGGACAATATGAAAATGGGAATCAATAAAGCCTGGTAATAGCGTACATCCATTCAGATCGATTAATTTATAATTATTACCAATTTTGTTTTTAATTTCTTCCAAATTGCCCGCTGCTATTATTTTATCACCTTCAATGCCCACTGCTTCAATGAGCAAATGACTATCGTTCATAGTAATGATAGGTCCGCCAAAAAATATTAAACGTTCCAATTTTTAATCATTCTCCAATATCAAAAAGTGAATATAATTTACTTTACCAAATTAAGAATAAAAATTAAGTATTAAGATTTTATACTTACACTTCGAGGGTTTCTTCAGGGATTGTTCTGCAAATTTCCTTCAAATCTATCCCTTTTTTAGCAAGCCACTTCTTTCTTATTACATAATAGACAATAGCACCAAGATAAAAACATAAAGAAATCAAAACTGCAATAGGAGAAATTAATACCATTAAAATAAGCGATAAAATGGCATATGCGACGTTAATAACTACACACGCCACTAAAACCTTCCTGCTTAGTTTGAATTGGGATTTCTCAATAAGTTCAGGAAATTTTTTTTCCAGTTTAAGAGGAACCAATGCAAGTATTAGTGCCGTAATTGAGCCTGTAAATGCTAATACAATTGATAGGTCTATTATACTAGCTTGAAAGAATAGGAGTATTATTGCTCCAACTACGAATATCGTTATAGACCAATGAGGGGTCTTAAATTTTTTATTAAGTTTCGCTAGAAAGGATGGTAATAACTTATCACGCGCAGCGCTAAAAAGGTTTCTGGAGTAAGCTAGGAGAATCCCATGAATCGTGGAAGCTATAGCGATTAAAATCATGATACTTAAGAAGATTAGAACCCATGGAGGAAAGAATAATGCTGCTACGTCAACTAAATTCCCCTCTATTTCGCCTAATGTTCTCCAATCCATATTTCCTGTCATGACAATAGAAACTAATATGTAAACAGTAGCAATTAAAAAAAAACTAATTAATAATCCTAATGGTATGTTTTTTCTCGGATTTTTTATTTCTCCACCAATTTCAGCTACTGCGGTAAAACCTTGATAGGAAAAACTTAAAATTACAGCGCCCATAAAGATGCCAATAATCCCCATTGGAAACATTCCGCCTGTACCAGTCCCCTTTAGTTTATTTATATCTATATGGGGTAATCCAAATATGATGAAAATAAAAATTACCAGAAAATCTCCACAAATCGCAAGTAATATCTGCAACCAACTAGTAAATTTAATCCCAAAAATATTGACGATATAAAAGATTATTAATATCAATATAGCTACTATTAAAAATGATCCTGGAATAAAAACCTCAAAATAGACTCCAAATCCTAAAGCTAATAATGCTAATCCTCCAATAATATTTAATATCACTGTAGCTACAACAATCATACCAATAAACGGAGAACCTAATCTTGAACTATAAACCCAAGCGCCTCCGCTAACCGGAAATGCGGAAACAACATAACAAATAAGAATCGCACCTATAACGGCAGGTATTCCTGCTATTAAAAAAGCAAGCCACAAAGCTGGACCTGTGACACCAGCAGTAACTCCTGTTTGAATTAAAATGCCAGCTCCAACTACATATCCATAGACAAAAAATATGACAGACCATAAACCCAATTCTCGTCGTAACTTTACTTCTTTTTCAATAGTGGGTATCTCATTCATAGTGTGTTCTATCGTTGTGTATTTATTAATAACTTTTTCAATTCACATAATTTTATATGGCAGAAAATTCATTTTTAAAGGCAAATCTCCTTGTCAAATTAGATATTTTTATAAAATATTAAATTAATATTTTTAATACAGATTCAATTAAAATCCATAAGTTACAATTTATAAAATTAAAAGAAAAATTTGTGTTGAATATGGCTAAATGGGAATGTCAAGCATGCGGTTATGTTTACGACGAAGATGCAGAAGGAACTAAATTTGAGGATCTCCCCGATGATTGGACCTGTCCAGTTTGCGGGGTAGGTAAAGATATGTTTGAAAAGATTAGTTAAATATCTTAAAAATTAATTGAAAATCTCCCTTTTTTTTTATTCTTTCTTATTATTCATTAATCTATCTATCATAATCTGATCTATATCAAGGACGAATAGAGTGAAAATAGATTTAGCTTATCCTTTATAATTTATATACAGCATATTTAAATATCTTATCTCAATTTGATCACTTGAGAAGGAATCAAAAAATTCGGTCCTATATTGGATTTCGCCCTTGTTAGACTTTTTGGAAGTTTAACCCTCTCTTTATTTTTGCATTTTGGATTGGATTTGGATTTCCTTCTTTTCCTATTTTCAAATTTATATTTATTTGCATAAAGCAGATAATTAAAGGCTAAGATATAATTTTAAATCAATTCTATTCGAAAAAGTATAAATTTTTTTACTATTCTTTACATGAAATAATATACCTAATAAATTTGATTAAAATATGACAAAAATAGGGATTTGTTCGATTTGTGGGGATGAAGCCAGAATTTTTCAGTGCTTAAATTCTGAATGTAAAAAATGGGTTTGCGTTGATTGCTCTAATGAGTATGTTGCTCCTATGATCGATTATTTCTATAAAAGTGAATCTTTGCCGATATTGAAATGTCCTAGTTGTGGAATGGATCTTAAGAAAGATTATTCTGAAGATGATATCTTAAGATAATCTATATGCTTTCGATTTATATGGATTAATTTTTAACTTTTCTTTAAAATTGAAAGGATATTTTAAAATACACGAGGAGGAAATATATTCTTAGACCTCATAGTTTTTTACTATAAAATGAAATGGAGATAATAAGCTATTATGGAGAAAAAATTCTCAGAAAAAGAGCTTAATGAGATCAAATCCGTTCAGATCGGGAAGTGGGATATTATCTCAGAATATCATAGGATTGAGTGGCTAAAAAACGGACATAGTGAGGAGGAAGCGAAGATTCATGGAATAGTTATCGCAATAGTGGGGTATCAAGCACGATTAGGCAAAAAAGCACAAAAATATCAAGTTGAGCAGAAAGGGAAAGAAAAAGGAGTGTCCGTAATTCATCGAAAAAAAGAAAAATGGGTCACTACAAAAGATTTTGATAAAATCATTAAAAAAATAGGAGAAAAATATTATAAAGAAATTTTTTCACCGGCAATCCAGAAGTTATTTGATCAACGGTATTCTTACGATGATGTTAAAAAAGCAGTAAATATTCCGTCTAAGATAGGAGCAAAGGTAACATTGGACAAATTTATACCATTTTTAGAATCAGTAAAATAAAGAAAAATTTTTAAAAGAAAGCATTTTAAAAGATGTAAATGAGATTTCTTTCTTTTCATTGTGAATATTTCAATTATATGGCCACTAAAAGGAGTCGTTCTAAGGTCTATGAAGAATTAACAGAAGAAAATAAGGAAGGTAAGCTAGAAAATGTGATTGTTTTATTCATCTGTGTTGAAAAGCAGGATGAAGATAAACCGGACTTTATTGAAAAATGCATTCGTGAAATAGAAAAAATAATTAATCAACTAAAAGTTTCTAATATCGTAATACTTTCATTTGCTCACCTTTTTGGACAATTAAGCTCTCCTGAATTTGGTTTAGAAAGCTTGAAAAAACTTGCATCCTTATTAAGAAAAAAAGGTTTTACTGTTATGAGACCTCCTTTTGGATGGTTTAATGAACTTGAGATGAAAGCCAAGGGGCATCCACTATCCAGAATCTCCAGAATTATTTAAAGCCCTATATATATTACGGGGAATTAAGTTGGGATTAATAAATTAAAACCCAATACAACCAAAATAACAAATATAAGGCTCCAAGAATGGCAAATAAGATTCTCAGTCTAGGTAAATGCAAACGTTTGCCCATCTTTTCATATGTTTTAAACAAATCTGATGAATGACTCGCATCACAATCAAAACACTTAAAATTCTGAGACTCTTCATCATAGATGATATTCCCGCCACACACTAAACATGTTCCGTGTTTTTTTTTCATTTTAATTCTAATTTTAATAGTTTTTTTAAGATAAATAATAACCCATTTAAAATAATGTCCTAATTATCTTTGTTAATGTAATTTTTAATAAAATTGATCCTATTTTATTCATAAAAATATGTTTAGTCTTTATATTTTAATCCAGATAAATAAAAAAGTGCATGATTAAATCAAAATATGAATAAATATTGAATTATCATCTTATTTATTATGCTGTAAAGCTTATGCTAAAATATGAAGATAAAATTTAAATGATTTTCAAATAAAAGATTATTAAAGAGAAAAAACATTGAATTGAAAATGTTATATAAAAATGACTCCTGCCACACCCTGGATTTTTGTCTTTTGGTTAGTGTAAGTTTTTACACTCTGATTTTGCCCTACTGATCCTATAATTTTATCGACCTTGTATTTAGGTCTGTTGGCAGGAGTCTCCCTTCTTATAATTGCTTATTTTTCAGCACTAAGAATTTTAAGAATCACTCCTCTTCATTTTTGTCATTTTTTTTTTAAATAAAAAGAATCCTAATGAAATATAAAAAAGATAAAATTGAATTGTAATGGCTATATCATCAAAAAGGAAGAAAAATTACGGGGATTTAAAACAACACCTAAAAAATGTTCAAGTTTGCCCTTTATGTAAGGAACGAATTGAAATTGGTATTGAGATGGATACTTTAAAAGAATTATCTGAGTATGAAAAATTTCCATATCCTCATATTCACTTACATGGAAATCCACTTCACGCACTGTTGTGCTATATAGATAAACATTTGAATGTACGAAGCATAGGATTGATTAAGAGCATAGAAATCTCAAGAAATTTTGATACGTTCAAGCAATTCATGATAAAGTGGTCAAATCCATATTAATCTGAGGTGTAATAGTAATAACTATTACCAATTATGATAAAAACGTTAGGGGTTTAGATAAGAATTCTAAAGAAGATAGAGAAATTTTTAAGTTTATCTGTGATGAGAGAATTCTTAGAGTATTATTTGAGTCAAGAATTTTCAAATTAAGGGATATTCAAAAAGATGCAATTAAAGAAGGACTTTTTTTTAGGAAATCTTTTTTAATTTGTGCTCCCTCGGGATCTGGCAAAACTTTAATCGGGGAATTATGCGCGATCTACAACATATTTCAAGATTTTGGCAAATCAATATATTTAGTTCCATTTAAAGCGCTTGCTACTGAAAAATATCTTCATTTTAAAAAAAAATATCAAAGATTTGGAGTCAACGTTGAATTATCAATTGGAGATTATGATATTAGTGATGCTAAATTAGAGAAAGCAGATATTATCATTACTACTTATGAAAAAATGGATTCAATTTTGAGAAATTTTTATGATAAAGATTGGATTTTTGATATTTCTACGATTATTGTTGATGAAATTCACATAATTGGTGATAGTAATAGAGGACCTCGCATAGAATCTTTAATCGTAAGGTTGAATGAGTTTTTATACCATCCACAGATTATAGGATTATCAGCAACTATAGCAAATGCAGAATTCTTTAATTCCTGGCTATCCTCTTTAGGAAATAAAACTATGCTGATAAAATCTGAGAAAAGGCCTGTACCGCTCCATTTTAGGATTGAAATCACTCAAAATAAGGATTCTACTATAAAAAAATTAGTAAAGGAGACTTTGAACAAAAAAGGACAAGTTCTTATATTTCTAAATAAAAGAAATTCTGCACAACAACAAGCTCTAAACCTTAAACACTTAGTTAAAAAACATTTAGAAGAAAAAGAATTGAGTGTATGTAAAACATTAGAAAAAAAAATACACAAAATTAAGGGAGCAAATAATGATTTAATAAAAGTTGTAAAATCAGGGATTGCCTTTCATCATGCGGGGCTTCTACCCAAGGAAAGAAAGTTAATAGAGGATAATTATCGAAAAAAGATTCTTAAAGTAATCTGTTGTACTACTACTCTTTCAGCTGGTATTAATCTACCGGCTAGAGTTGTAATTTTAAAGGATTTTAAGAAATATGTGACATCAGGATATAATATTAAAAATTTTTCTGGATTTCATGAAAATGGTGATGGATTTAGTTATTTCTTGCCATTTAACGCAAATGAAATATTTCAAATGTTAGGTAGAGCGGGAAGACCCGGACTTGATTCAATTGGATATGGTATTATGTTAGTGAGTAATGTAGAAGAAAGGTTATGGATAGAGGACCATTATTTTCATAAATTTTTGGAAGGAAATAAGGCAGTACCAAAATATAATGATCTAATTTCAGGCTTAAACAAAATTAATATTCTTAAAGAACAAGTCCTGTTAAGAATTTATGAAGAAAAACGAATATCGATGGAGAATCTAAAAGAATTTTTTAAAAGAACATACTTTTGGTACGGAATTAAAGATAAAATGAGAGAACAGAGCATACCAATAGATCAGCTACTTATGATTAAGGAAATTTCTCCTTTAAACATATTAAAACTTCATTCTGATCCAAAAAAAGTGCAGTTTTTACAAACTAGTAATTACCAAGTAAAATTATCAAAAGTCACTAACTCTAATTTGCTTGGATATGTAAAAACTGATTTTGGAGTATATACCTGTCAATTCGATATTGATTCTGGGATAAAGTGTTCCTGTGGATTTCAGAATAGAATATCAGATAATTTTGTTGATCAAAATTTTTCTTTTGAATTTTGTGATCACGTTACAATTTTTTTATTGTATCTTCTTAATTTGCCAGATATTAATTTTCAAAAATATATGAATGATATCATTCCAAAAGCTATAAAAAATCAATATATCTTAAATTACCTTTTTGAGAAAGGATTAATTATAAAAAACGAAAATAATGAAATTTATTGCTCACAATTTGGTAAATTAATAATTAGATTATATTTAAATCCCGGATCTGGTGTATTAATCCGGCAGCAGCTTGAAGATAAGGAAATTTATACGTTCAAGGATTTAATAAAAGAAGCTTATGAAGTGCTAAGAATAGAAGAACGAGTGAGAGATTTTAAAATGTTGGAACCAATTATAGAATGGGCTGATGAGGAACCGATTGAAAGAATCTTAGAGCGGTATGGTATTATGGCAGGTGATTTTTATTCTATACGAGATAATTTAGGAAGAATAATAAATTTTATAGGGATTATTGCGAGTCATTTAAGTATTAGTGATGTCGAATTGCAAGATAAAATGATTTCAATAGCAGAGATGGTAGAAACTCTGAAATTAAGATTACATTACGGCATTCGAGAAGAATTGTTCGATCTCGTCTTAAGAATTGATAATGTGGGCAGAATTAGGGCAAGAATTTTATATGATGCAGGTTATCATACTGCTCCTCAAGTTGCAAGGGAAAAACCATACATTTTAAATCGCAAAACTGGATTGGGAATAAATTTATGCAAAAAAATAATCGAGGGTGCTAAAAATAAGAAGGTTAAGCTGTAAAGCAAAATAATATGGAGAGATATTGTTAAAAGAGACTGTTCGATACTAGTTTTTTAATTTTTTTAATAATTTAAACACATTATTATGTATTTGTTTTAATATTAACCAAAAAGGTTTATTATAAAGAAAATAAGTTTCTATATCAAAGTAATTTATTTATATTTATTTTATAATTAGAATAGAAAATATATAATCTTACTAGTGCTCCTGTTTTGAACCAGATTACACCTGCTAAATTATATCAATTCTATAAAACAAAAAAAATTAATAAGAGCGAATTTATAAATCGAATCATTACCATGTATGAATTTTCAGATTCAGAAAAGATTCGGATAGAATGTTTGAAAACACTTGAGTCTGTGAATATAAAAACTGAAAAAGTCTTTAAATTTCTAGAAGAAGTGGTAATATCCGATCCTAATATTGAAGTGAGACTTAATGCAGTGAGTTTGGCTTTAAAAAAATTTCCTGAAAAGGGGTATAATTTGGTTAATTATTTATTTAATAGTTGTGAATCAAGGGAATTCATTACAAGAATAGCAAAAATCATTGGCGAAACAATGATATCTTCCAATAATAATATAACAGCTGAATTATCAAATTCATTACAATCAATGATTCTTAACATTTTTGAAACTGAAGATGTGAAAAGTTTTGAGATCTTATGGGGAGATTGGTTCTATAAGGTACCTGGAGATTTCTGGGAGTTTTTGCTCGAACTTAAGGCGCCTATTGGAATGTTAGAAATAATGGATTATTTTACTTCTAATCATAAAATTTATGAGTGGTTTTATAAATATCTTTTTGTAAAATTTAATTTCGAGCAGTGGCTCTTATTTTTTAGCAATTCTAGGTTTTCAGGACGGTTTTTTTATTTTCTATCATTTTTGGAAGAAGAAAAACCTTCAATACGCTTTTACCAACTATTTGAATTATTTGAGCGATTCGGAAAAAATTTTTCTCACCATCAAATAAATGAGATTAAATCTTTAATTAAGGGCAATAATCAGTATACCCTAGCATTAATTTTAATTTTTCATTGGTTTCATCACTTCGATGTTGAGTCTTTAAAATTCACTTTGGAAGATGCCGATCAAAAGTTATTTTTAAAAATATCAGAAATGGTTATGAGTACAAAATTTGGATTTTTAGAGCATGATCATTATTTATACTCCTTTCTTTTATTTTTATTAAAAATTTGTAAAGAAATTGATGAAAAATATATCCTAAAATTTTTTAAAGAAATTTCACCAATAATTAGAAAAAACTTTATTCTAAAATTATTTAAAATCTTAAATGATAAAGAAGGACATAAAAATTATAAAAGTGATGAAGCATATTTCATAAAAATTAAGGCTAGTATAAGTGAGTTTCTAAAAATTCTATCAAAATATTATGATATTGAATTTTTAAATTCATGATTTTCTTTTTATTTTGGATAAAAAAACCCCTCTGATATATAAATATAAAAATTACGACAAAAAAATTTACTAAATA
>JBHLNT010000064.1:0-22381 GCA_048941265.1 Promethearchaeota archaeon | reverse complement strand
ATTATAAATGAAAAAATAAATAGAGAGCGGTATCTAAAGTTCTACTCAAATTATAAATACTAATTTTAAAAAAAATGAAATTTTGGAATTCTCATTTCCAAATTCTAATGATTAAAAAAAAGAAGACATAAAAAATGTGTATTTATATTATTTTACTCGTCCATTATCCATTTTTATAATTGTGTTTCCATATTTTGCTACTGTGTCTCTGTGAGTGACGATTATCATCGTAGTTTCATAATCTTGATTAATTTGCTTTAACAACTCCATAACTTCCTTTTCAGATTGGGGATCTAAATTTCCAGAAACTTCATCGCCAAAAACCACTCTTGGTTTCCCCACTATAGCTCTTGCAAGCGCCACCCGCTGCTTTTCCCCGCCGCTCATTTCGACAGGAAAATGATCCTTTCTTTCAAGCATATTTACATCACGCAATGCCGCAATTGCTCGATTTTCAATCTCTTTTGACCTTAAAACAGTAGGCCATAGCATTGCTTCTACATTTTCAACGGCCGTTAATGTATTAATTAAGTTAAAATCTTGAAAGACAAATCCCACCTTTTGTCTGCGAATCTTAGCTAGTCGATCCTCCTTAGATCTTGCAATATTTTCACCATCAAAAATAATTTTCCCCGAATCCGGCAAATCTAAACCAGACATCACATTTAACAAAGTGCTTTTCCCGCACCCTGTTGGGCCTTGAATGATAACGAAATCTCCGGATTTAATTGATATATTTATATCAACCAACGCTCGGATAATCGCCCCGGCACGCCTATATTCCTTATTCACATCTATACATTCAATCATCACATCTTTACTTACTGGCATTTGTTTTTATCACCTTACTGACCAACCCGCCTTAATGCAATTACGGGTCGAACTTTCAATACTTTTCTATTAGCTAAGATTATCGCAATAAGTTGAACAAATAGAAACATTGCGAACGTTATAACAACTGGAGTGAGACTTATTAAAATTGGGGGATAATTTGCTAAAGTACCTGTTGACTGTAAATATTCCATAATTGCGGCATAATGAAATAATCCTTCAATAACAAGAATAAAACCCGAAATAGTTGTAAATATAATAATTCCAGTTACTAAAGAATTTATATTTCCATTAGTCCATCCAATGCACTTTAAGGTTGCGAAAATTTTTCTATTTCTCGATACAATTAGCCAGGCATAAAGTAAAGAGAGTATTAAACTTGTGATAAAGAAAATCATTATGAAGTAATTGGACAAAAATCCAACACCCGCACTTAAAGTAGTTTCAATAAAAAAGCTTGTTAAAAAAATTAAAATCGTGTATATGCCCGTAAAAATAACAAATATCTTTTTCTCCCGGAGCATCATTTTAATAGCCTTTCTCCATAATCTTAAAGCCATATTTTAATCTCACCGACTTTTTTTTTTTTAAAAAATTTTGAAGAGTTTTTGAATTAATTTTTCCTTTAATATTAGTATTATAAAATGGTACTAATAAAATATTTGTGGATCAAATCCAGACTATTTTTAAAAATTTGAAAAAAAAGGAAAAGTATAGAGAATAATTGAGTTTATAATTTTGGCATTGCTTTATATTTATGAGCCCTTTTCTGAGATCTTCTATATTTGATCCTCGGTTAAAATACACATAAATTTTGAAAATATTCATTGCTTAGTATTGGAAATGCATTACATTAGAGTTTTCTAATCTCTTCTAATATTTCAGCAGCCTCCCTAAACTTCTTTTCAATAATATCTTCAACTTCTAATACACTATTATTATCCATACTTTTTTTCTTCTCTGTTAAAAAACGAGCAGATTCAATAGCTTGTAACACATTTCCTAAGTTATGAGAGTACTTATCCTTTAATTTCTTCTTCTGCTCAACTGAAACATTATATTCTAAATGAATCATAAAAGCTATAATTAAAATAGTCATTATAATGATAGAAGTATAAACTATCATGATGAGAAGAATGCTTTCACTCTGGAAAAATCTAAAATTTGCATTATTTATTATATTTAAGGTGACTAGGGGGATATATAGAATTATTGATATACATATGAGATAATACCATCTAATACTTTTACCAATCCTGGCCTTAAAATTTTTAAACTTAAAAAGTGGCAACAAACACATAAGGATTATTATAAAAAACTGGAAGATCCGAGCAAAAATTGAAACAAACTCAAGGCCCAAAGTAAAATAAATAATTATTGGAAATACTATTAAGATTAGAGAAAAAAGCAGAATTCTAGGACGAGATATATTAAGATAATAGGAAGATAATGTGATTATTAAAAATGTTAATGCTAATGGTCCGAGAATATGATTCATTAAAAGAAAAAACTCTTTCTGCATTTGATTAGTAGTAACCTCTGAAAGCAATGGAAATATTCCAGCTATGGTCCACAAACTCCAACCAAGTGCGGAATAAATATAAGTTTCCCATTTTGTATCATAGTAGAAATCAACTGAAACAATAAATCCAATTACTCTTATAAAAACTAGTATTATCAGGCTATAAAATATAAGCTCATGCATTTTGAAATACCTTTAATATTTAGCTTATACCATACTAAAAATAGACTAGAATTATAAAAATATTTAGTTTTTATTTAATAGGATGGTGAATAAAACTGGGAAATAAAAAATTTTTATATTTTCTTAAACTTTGAAGCGGGTGGACATAAGGTATTGGAGGGGCATCTCATCATCGCTGTACTCGTGGTAGCCAACGATTACGGTCTCATCTTCCAACTGAGTAACGCTTGGGTATCCAATATGCCAATATTGAGCTTGAATCAGCATATCTTGAAGACCGCGAGAACCTTGACCTGGCTTTGGTACCGGTACTCCTCCTTCTCTAATGATAAACTCGTTTTGAATATCCCATGTCAAGCCATCTTCTGAAATACAACCACATACTCCCCATGGTGCCTTTCTATAACCATATACTGCCAATACGCGTCCATCTTTCAATTGCATGACATCTGCCGGGTATCCCCAAAGAGAGGTCCTTTTGGGAGGACTCCAAGTGACTCCATTGTCATCCGACCAGGTGAACCACATATTATCCTGCCGTTTTGGCCTGTGGGCAGTCCTCATCAAGCATATCAGTTTATCATCCTTAAGTCGTGCCATGCCTGGCTCAATAAAGTTTATGATGCTTGCTGGATCATATGCAACGGTAGACCAGTATTCCCAGTTATCACCACCATCATCTGACCTCAATAAAAAACACCGTGTTGTCTCGGATCCGGTTCCGGGTTCGCCCCATTCTCCTGCGATCGATAAAGTCCCTGCCAAGGGCATCAATAATCCCTTGTCTGGAAGCTCAATGATGTGTCCCGCACCTGACCCTCCACAAGCATAGGGACTCAACGATGAGCTAGCAATAGGACTTGTGTTGACTTCAATAGGTTTGGACCAAGTATTACCATTATCTTTGGATTTGAGTATAGCATAACCTGTCTGCCTCTTGAGACGCTCTGGAAATCCTGGAGGAGGCATCCCTAACATCTGATCGCCCTCGGAAGCAATTCCTCTTGGAGCTAGGAAATTACATACCCGTGTGTGCATCAAGATTTTTCCAGTAGATAATTGGGTAAAAGCGCAATCCCAATTCCCCATAAACTTAGTGTAGGGCCAGATCACCCGCTTAGTGGAGGGATCCCAGCTCTTTCCTCCGTCTTTTGATTTGATGAAACATGATTGACCGCTGTCAGCATGGATTGGCCATCTTTCCTCATTAAATCCCATAAAAACTTCGCCGTTCTGTAGCGTAATTAAACTGACTTGATTGCACGCATGCGCCAGTTTTTTGTCCTTATAGACGAAAACGTGCTCAACATCTTTTATATTCATTATATTAAAACCTCCGCATTATGAATTAAAGAGTTTTTCATTTCATCTTTTCGATAATATATCTATTAAAATGTAATTTTCTATTAAAAGATAATAATAAAACATTTGTGGATTACCCGCTAAAACCTATGTGTACAAAAAATTAGATAAATGGAAGATAAAAGTTGAACATTCCGGTTTCAAACTGGTTAACTTTAACTAATTATTTAAATATAAATTCTATCTGTATTAGTATATAGTAAAAAATGATAGAGATTAGAAATTAAAATGTCTTCTGATATCGAATCTATTATTGATGATTTATTAAATGAAGAACAAAACATATTCGGTGTGGCGATTGTAAATCGAGATGGGACATTATTAACTCAAACGGATAATTGGGACATTACTGGAGATTTAGCACAGATTAACGAGCTTGTTCAGACGAAACTTGAACTTGGTCAAAAAGGTATGACCAGCATTTCGATCCTTGGCATAAAATATATGATTGTAGAGAATACTGAAGAGAGGAAAATAGGCACTAATATAACCGGAAAGGGACATATAATAATAGCACCTATTCCCATTGGAGGTACAGGTGCGTTGATATGCTATATTAACCCTCAAGTGGGACCTCGCGATGCATTATTTGCAGTACAAGAATATGCTAAAAAGCTTTCAGAGGTTATATAAATAATTTTTTTTATTTTTTTTTCTATTACTTTAAAGAATTCCAATAGTTCTTCAAAAGTTTCTCTAATTTCGATTTGATTTGCACTACTTCTTCCATTTTTGATTCGCTTGAAAAAATAATTTTTTCAAAAAGCGGTTGTTCATACTTTTTATTTAATAGACCACATGTAACGGCCTGAAGGCAGATAGGTAAACCTATGAGACTGTATCCTCCTTCTAAAATAAAAGCTAATTTACCTTCACAGACTTGCTGCGCTAAACTTAATAGTTTTTCGGCAAATTTATGGTAAGAAATGCTAGTTAATAAACAATTTCCAATGGGATCATCAAAATACATGTCAAATCCCATTGCCACGATAATAAGATCTGGTTCATATTCTTTTAGAATTGGTTCCAGTATATTGAAAAATACCGAAAAATCGTCATCAGTAATCCCCGCTGGAACAGGAAAATTAATATTTTTTCCTAATCCTTGTCCTTCTCCTAGTTCATTTATAAATCCAAGATCATTTTCTATAAAATCAAATTCGTGGATTGAGAAATAAAGCACATCTGGATCATCGTAAAAATATTGAACCAATCCGTCTCCAAAATGATCGTCAATGTCTATTATGGCAAGTTTCTTCTTATAACCTATTTCTTTTCTTAAATACAAGATGCTACATGCAATATTATTGAAGATACATAACCCAGAACCTTTTTCGCGTAAGGCGTGATGTCCGGGAGGTCTTACCAGAGCAATTGATTGAGATACCTCATTTTTTAATAGCTTTTCTATTGCCTCTATGGTACCTCCCACTGCTTTTTTTGCTAAGGAGAAAGTATCCTGCGTAATGAACACTTCCTCATCAAGAATGCCGCTTCCATAAGTAGAAAGTCGCTTTACTGTATTGATATAGTACTTAGTATGAGCCAAATTCAATAGCCCCTCATTTATTAGCTTTGGTTCAAGTTTAATAATTCTTTTATCATCCCATAAATTTATTTTTTCGAAATATTCCAAAATTACCTTTATTCTAAGTGGATTTTCATAAGAAAGAAATATGGGATGTTGATATGGGGGATTGTTTTTTACTGCAAAATCATCATCAATAACAATCCCTATCTTCTGATCGTTAGTCATAATCCAAAATTAAAAATATTCAAAATTCCCTATGTATTATAATAGAATTTATATACATTTATTTTAAATAGATACTAATTCTTATCTTAAAGGAAAGTGTGTGAAAAGTATGATTGACATTTTGTTCTCATTTTTTCTTAATGGTCTTCCCCTCATTATTTTGATTATTCCGCTTTTATTCATTTGGAAGAAGAGTATTGGAAAATATTACTTTAGAATTGTGGTGGGCGCAATTGTCTTTTATTTTATTTATTGGGTTTTGCCTATAATCTTTCAGATAGGACAAGCGCCTAATAAACTAATTACTGAGGGAAGTGAAAG
This sequence comes from Promethearchaeota archaeon, assembly GCA_048941265.1. Classification (GTDB taxonomy): domain Archaea; phylum Asgardarchaeota; class Lokiarchaeia; order Sigyniarchaeales; family SOKP01; genus LW40-45. Next base: position 16,406 of record JBHLNT010000064.1, on the reverse strand, counting down.
TGAAAATTTTGCATTAGGTATCAGATATTTGGCCGCGCATATAGGTTCGCTATTTGTTTTATTTGCTTTTTATCCCCTTGTAACTTTGCCGTTTATCTTCCTTGTAGCACCGTTTATTTCCTTTGTTTTGTTATGGAATCACCTTAGAACTGAAGAGGGAACGATACAAGAAAATTTGACTTATCTCACATACGAATTTGATGAAAGTCCGTTTGATAAAATCCGAAGAGAGTTAATGAAAAATGATTGGACACGAGAAAAAGAAATCTTAAAACTGATGATCGTCTTATTACCCATTTCTCTTTACCTATTACAGACTATTTTAGATATATCCGGGTTACAAAATATTTCTTTAACTACAGGTGAGTCTGCTTTAGGGTGGTTTATCGAGATTTTACTTGTATATTTGGCAACTTTTATTTTTAGCATCGAATTGTTATTTTCCAGTAAGATTGCTATAAAAGGGAGGTACTGGGGTAACAAACTGCGAAAACAAACTTACAGATCGCTTTATAGTGTTGGCGCACCTATATCCATCTTATCTCTTATTCTCTTTATAGTTCAATACACCGCTTCAATATTCATTATCATTTATTTTTTTGCATATTTCATCATGGTTTCAATCATCTTTGTGCTATTTCTGAAAATATTTGAACCCATCTCGATATTCATCTTTGTAAAAATTATTGAATATTGGAAGAAGAGAAAAGATAAGACGCAGAAATTTAAAGCGACAAATTGGTATTATATGTTGGTCTCAAGTGCAGCGGCAACTGGCATCTTTCTTATTTTATCCATTTTAGTTTTCAATCCTCTTATTGGTTTATTTCGGGAAGAGCATCGTGTCATTATAGATTCAGCTAGATTTAGCACTAAAAATCCAACCTTACGAAATTCTTTCAGATTTGACCTCATGAACATATTTAATTTAGTAGTACTAATCATAATCCCTATATTCATAACAGCCTATCTCTTTGCCTATAGTTTAAAATATTTGAGAAATATTGTTTTAGGAATCGTCGTCTATTTCTCTATTGTGATGATTCTTTCTATTGTATTTTATTACTTTGGGGCAAATCCTTTAATTAGTTTTGCGCCTCTTGAATATTGGCTAACGGGGCAACTAAGTTACACCGATGCATTTGGCTTCAATTTCTATACTTTCAGAACAGCAGTATTTAACGCCAACCTCTTTCCTGGAGGTAAAATAACATTATTAGGAGTATTGGCTCTTCCCTATCTATTTACGAGATATCTTATGGCAACGATATTTTGGGGCTTAATGATTTTCTATTTCAGAAAAGATTTCAAGGTAAAAACAACCACTATTGATGATAAATTCGTGGAAAAAACATTATTAGCCACAATTGGAGATTTCCTAACCCATGAAGAATATCTTAATGAGAGTCATCGATATTTAATTTCTAAAAATTTTGAAATTACTGAAGAAAACATAGAACAAGAGAATGAAGACGTAAAAAGCATCCTTAATGCGTTAGAACAGGATAAATTCTTACAGGAGATTCTACCTACCAATGAAACTGAGAAAAAAAAATTATATAGCACCTTGCAATATCTTTATAAAACAAACAAAATTAAAGTCTGGTTACCCGAATTCAATTATAGATTTGAAAAAGTTGAAAAACAGGGGCTCTACGTAATTTATAAAGACGGGAGAGATCTTCTCCATTATCCTTTTGTTAAAGAACAGCTCCAAGATCCCGGACTTATTTCGGGTATGTTCTCAGCATTAACCTCATTTATTAAAGAGACCACTAAATCCACCGAATTGTTAAAGACCATAGACCATGGTGATATCACTATTTTACTTGAATATGGTCTCAATTTTTTTGGCGCGTTATTTATTAAAGGAAATGAAACCTCTGAAATAAGAGAACAATTAGTAGATTTCATCGACAGATTTGGGAAGAAACATAAAAATGTCTTAGCTGACTGGAACGGCATGCTAGCTCCCTTTAGGGATGATACCATATTAATAAAAGAAATATTTACAGAAGGTTAAAAAAAATTTTAGTATTATCTTAAAAGTTTTTTGGTTTAATCTGGAACGGTTGCCACTGCGCGTACCCATCCTGCCGAAGCTCTGGCGATTTTTATTGGAAAACAATAAATTGTCGCTCCTAATGAGGGGACCTTATCAAGATTTAACATCTTTTCCATTTGAAAATAACCTAATTCAATACCGGCAAAATGGCCCTCCCAGATAATAGATTTGTCAGGTTGTTTATCTTTTACTGATTGTTTCCATTTTTTTGCGGTTAAAGTAAAAGGAGCATCCCAACTCCAAGCATCGATGCCTACTACGTGAACTCCTTGTCTAATTATATGTAATGTTGCTTCTTTCCCCACACCTACCCCATGATTAATATATTCCTTAGTTCCGTAATGTTTAGGAGCATTTGTATGGACGCATAAAATATCTCCCTCTTGTAATTTATGACCAATTGCATCCAATTTCTTATCAATATCTTCTGGACTCATTACATATCCTTCCTCAAAATCCGTACAGTCTAATACAATGAGGGGGCCAATACCCCATTCCAATGGAAATTCATCGATTGTCATTGCCTTTTTTTGACCAATTTCCTTATCTTGTATAGGGGCAAAATGCCATGGTGCATCCATATGCGTTCCACTGTGAGTGCCTAAGGTGATATTTTCAACTGCCCAACCTTTTCCATCAGGAAGGTGTTCTTCTGGTACTAATTTCGCAAATACAAATCCCATTTGTTCCGCGCCAGTGTCATGATCGCTATATTCAATATGAGGAGTCGTTAAAGGAGGATCAAAAATGGCTTCCTCAGGATTAATTATCGGGATTGAAAGATCTATAAACTTCATATTTCTCATTAAGATTTATTCTAATTTAAATATTTGATGGTTTCAAATTTAATAAGATAAGAGATAAAAAAAAAGGAATTTAGAATAATAAATGCAATTATTTTGAGTATATTATTTCCGAATGAGCTTTTTTCGCTTTTTGATTAACATAATAGAGACAATTGTAAGAATTCCAACTGTAAAAGCTGCTAAATTTGTACCGATAACCACTGTTGCCGTATCACCTTCACCATCACCATCACCCCCTCCTCCTCCACCTCCATCCGATGGAGTGGGCGTAGGTTCAGGATTTTTATCAACTGTTTCAGGGTCCACCTTTAAATTCAATGTAAAATATCTACTACGATGATATAAAGCCGAAATTGTCATGTTAAATAATATTGGATCCTCATCTGGCTCAACGAGTATAGGAGTTAAGGAGATATTGTATAAACCTTGTCCAAGGTCAGCGATATAATTTACAGTTGACGTAGTTCCGTTCCACCACATCTGAAAAGTAAGAGTAGAAACCTCTAGACCTATACAATAACTAGAAATGTTAAGAGTAACAACAAATTCGGATATAGAAAACGATTGGGCAATAACTTCAACAATAAAACTAGGGGGAGATTCTCGTAAATAATTCTGGGTTAATATTGTGTTGGTTCCACCATCAAAGAAAACTCTACCAACGGTAGAGACTATAACATTCAATTCAAATAAATTCTTAATACAATCACTAGTATTAATTGTGAATCCTCCTAATTTATTGTAATATAGGTAATTTTGTGTAAAATTATTGTATCTACAATCTATGTTTAAACATATTCCGTAAGCGTTATTATTTGCATAATTTTCCGAAATTATGTTATGTTCGCTAAGCGATCTTAAATATATCCCATCGTTATCATTTCCGATCATGATGTTTCTTGTTACGTTGTTGTAAGAGCAGAGCCATAATTTTATCCCGCACTCATCATTATCACTAGCTGTATTTAGCAAGATTGTGTTATTATCACAGCTATTTAAATATATGCCATTATCAGAATTATTATTTGCATTATTTCCAGAAATAGTGTTGTTATCACAATGATTCTCTAAAAAGATCCCGTTAAAATCATTATCGCATGCTGTGTTTCCAGAAATTGTGTTTTTATCACAATTATCATTTAGAGATATCCCATAATTTTGTGTATTTATTCCAGTATAACTTGCTTTGTTCTCTGAAATCGTATTGTTCTTACAATTTTTATATAAGTATATCCCTCTTTGAGTATTATCGTTTACGTTATTTCCTGTAATTGTATTGTTGTTACAATCACCATTTAGTGTTATTCCATTACCATTATCGTTTGCTGTGTTATCAGAGATATAGTTCTCAGTACAATTATTATATACATATATCCCATAGCCATTTTGCTTTAGAATATTTCTTATTATTGTATTATTATTACAATTATCATTTAAGTGAATACCATGAAATCCATTGTTTAAACAGGTATTATTTATTAAGCTTCCATTATTTGTATTTTCTAACTTAATACCCGCATCATATATCCCACTTCCTGCTTTATATACGCTGCAATTCGTGATATTGAAATAAACACTTGAATTTCCTACTAAAATTCCGTTTCCCAAATTAGCACAATCAATTTCTAAACCATCGATAATATATGGATCAATAAGAGTTCCTGAGCCAGTACACCAAAAAGTTAAATCAGCCAGGATGCTCCAATTTAAAGCACTCATACCAGTATCGTCTATGTGGATTTTTTCACCATCATGAACTGGACTTTCGGCAAGCGGAAAACTGTCGTTGCTTCCTGCTGTACCTATAATCCACTTATAGGGGGTATCAACAATTCCATTCTTGTTGGTATCTGGGATTGTATGGTTGTCCCAATAATTCCCAATTCTCGAATTATTCCAGTGATTATTGGTACCATCGTCTCGCGCATGTGATATAACATTTCCTTTTAGGGAATTTTGATATAATAAATTATTCCAGCAGGTTGATGCAGCTATATATATTCCATATTGGGTGTTATCTTTGAAGAAATTTCCCTTAATGGTGTTGTTGTCGCAATTAGTTGTAGAGTATAGACCATAATCTTGGTTTGGCGACACCTTAAAGTTGCCAACTATATTTCTTGAAATGGTATTATTATGGCTATTCGAATATATGTCTATCCCGATCATGCCATTATCACTTGCATTATTACCAGAGATGAAATTATTACTACACCCCCATAAGAATATTCCACGCTGGTCGTTATCACTTGCGATATTGTTTTTGATCGCGTTATTAAGGCAATTCCCATATAAGTATATCCCATGGAAGATATGACCGTTCACTGTGTTTCCAATTATGGTGTTATTATCACAGTTATTATAGATTATTATACCGTAAAATGTATTACCGTTTACAAAATTTTCCGATAACGTATTATTATCACATTCATTGTACAATAAGATATTATTCATTCCATTATCCGAGCAGTTGTTATTCGTGAGCGTTCCCTTATTTGTATTTTCTAATTTGATTCCCGCGTCATATGCTCCACTAGCCGAATTGTAAACCGTGCAATTTCTGATTATGAAATAATCATTATGGGAATTCTGTATATAGATTCCACTTCCCGTAGGCGAATTACCTGCGTTCATGGTAATATTTTCGATAGTATAAGGCTTGTCCAGTGAACCATCGCCAGTACACCACTCATACCCAGCGGCAATTGACCAATTTCCATTAATATGAATAAAAGTGAAATTATCCCACCATCCCGATGTTTTAGGTCTACTTAAATTAGTATCTTCCCGAACTTCCTTCTTGTTATCATTAATTCTTTGGCCTGTGCTAATATTTAGGTTGCTTAAGGTTGAAAAGGCGAGTATAATTCCTAAAAATATAAATAATCCGACTTTTTTTTTATTAGATTTCATTTTATGGTTACCTTTTAAACTAAGTGAGTTTAATTTTAAAATAACAATAATCTTCTATCATATAAAAACCATTAATTCTATAAAATCAAATTGACAGTAGTGTTAATTCTAATTTTTTCTACTATCTTAGTAAATTCAGATGCTTTTAATCAAATTCTCATTTTGACCAACTTAACTTCTTTAAAATATTTTTAAGGATGTTATATGGGACTTTTTGCTATTTAAGGGGATTTTTATAGCTATAAATATCATATAAAAATCAAAAGAACGTTAAAATAAGATTTTAATTAAAAGTAAAAATATAGGGTGAGCAATAATCTTTCCGAATAAAATATTAAAATTATAGAATTTTGCTTAGAAAAAGAAAATTTTTTAAAGAAAAAAAAAATAATTAATGAGAAGGATTGAGGCTCGTGATTTCACCCTGAATCAAGAATCAACCGAAATCTGAGCTCATTCCTTCGCTTTTTAGATTTTTTGTGGATCTTTCGATCTTCGCTGCTGAATCCTATTTTTTATTTCTATGATTTCTTGTGGATTTATATCGCTTAATAGGAATAATAATGATTGTTAAACATATTAATCCTAACAAAATGAGCATATCATATCCGAGAATAGCCTCTTCTTCACCCTTCTCATCATTGTCATCATCATCGCCATTAGGAAAAACAGAGGGAGGTAATTGAGTTATTAGATTAAGCTTTATTAGAACTGACTTCTCCTGAATACCTGTTGTTCCTGATAAATAAATATTATTTAAAGAATCTAATATTATCCCTCCAGAATGATCAATACTTCCGTATCCCCATGTATAATTCCATTGATATTGCCCAAGATTATTATATTTCAACAGAATCATTTCATCATTAGAGACAGCTTTACCCATAGTTCCCCAAATATAAATATTATCTGAAGGATCGATGGCTATTGCAGTACCCCAATCATTATAATATGATTTTAAGCCCCATGTTTGATTCCATTGATATTGACTTAGACTGTTAAATTTTACAAGACATATCTCTCTGGGATTTGGACCTGATGTCTCTATAAATCCTGTAACATAGATATTGTTAGCCGAATCCAAAGCGAGATCTGCCCCGTTATCGTCAAGATTTCCTCCACATGTTTGATTCCATAGAAAATCACCTGAACTGTTATATTTTAATAAACATATATCAAAATTTTGTGCCCCAAAACTAGCTGAACGTCCTGTTAAATAAATATTTCCAGATTTATCCAATGCAATATTTTTGCCAACGTCATTTAATTGTCCGCCCCAGGTACGATTCCATAGCTGTGTTCCTGAACTATTATATTTAACTAAGCAGAAATCGCTACCTCCAACTGCAAAACTACTTGTATATCCTGAAAGATAAACATTGTCTGAAGAATCGATTGCCAATCCCGCTACTTCCTCAACATTTCCATTTCCCCAAGTACGATTCCATAGTTCCTCACCAGAACTATTATATTTTATTACACACATATCCTTATTTCCTCCACCACTTCTTAAAAATCCTGTAAGATAAATATCATCTGAAGAATCAATAGCCACAGCATAACCCTCATCACCATAAGTTTTACCCCAAAAACGTTCCCATTGCAAATCTCCTGTACGATTATATTTTAAAAGTAATAATTCGTAGCTATTTCCGCTTTTAAATGAAGTTCCCGCGATAAATATATTTCCTAAGGAATCTAATGCAATATCATTTCCCCAATATGAAACAGAGGTTCCCCAAGTTCGATTGAATTCTTGTATAACCTCAGCACTAGCAGTAAGAATGATTTCTGGTTTTTCAAATTCATCGCTATGCCCAGGATCAACATTGGAAATCCGAACATTTGGCAAGATGAAAATTATTCCTAATATGATTAAAAGCATTTTTTTTTGAATTTTGATTTCACCATTTTGTTTTAAATTTAATATAAAAAAAGGTCACTTCTAAACCAAATTATAGTCAAATTTTTATTAAATAATATAATTAATTTTATTATATAAAAATCTATCTAAATTTAAGTGAAATTATAGGTAGAATAATCTCTATTACTTGACAGTTTATTTCAGTTCCAATAAGGTTTTGACTAAAATGGGTAAAAAGCCTCAAAAAAAAACAAGAAAAAATTATGATTATTATACTTTAAATATTCCTAATGAATTACGAATGTTATATGAAGCCTATATCACAAAATATTCAAATTTAGGATTTAAAAGTGTATCTCAATATTTATTACATATTTTACAAACAAAAGCAGAAAAGATCATGAAAAATAATCCCGATTTCAAAAAAATTGAAGAATTTAGATTACATTCGAGTACTTATCTTGTTCATAAAAATGGTAAAAACAAAAAAAATGAATCTTAAAAAGTTCACCTCTTTTAAATAATATTTAAAAAGATTAATTTTAATAATAAATGCGTTGTCTGAATATTAATTAATTCAGTTTGTATCTTATGGACTCAATAGATCCATTTTTTAAATAAAAAATTCAATTTAAATTTAAGTGAAATTATTGTAAGATTAGATTATTACTAATTTAAATAGAAATAAAAACTCCTTTTCAATTTTGATAAGAATGTCAAGAAAGCTTCTCAAAAAAACCCGTAGAGATTATCATTATTATACTATGAACATTCCTAATGAACTTCGGATTCTTTTTGAGGCTTATATCGCAAAATTTCCAAATCTGGGTTTTAAAAATGTTTACAATATATCTTACAAGTATTACAAATTAAAGCTGAAGAGCTCATGCAGAAAAATCCCGATTTAACTAAAATTGAGGAAATTGAGTTATCTTCGGGGACCAATCTCTTACAGGAAGACGGAATATATAAAAAAATGATTGGTAGAGATAAATTTCTAGAAAAAATTGAAGATATGTGGGAAGGAAAAAAATCAAAAGAGAAACAATATAAATTATTGAGTTAAATTCCTTATATTCTCTTATAGTCCCTTCTAAATAACTTTACTTGTTAAATCATTCTTCTTGATTCATAATAAAAATTAAGAAATTATTTATACAAAAAGGTATTAGTAGTAATCTAAAAGAACTCAGTTATAATCACTCTCGCAATCAAATAAAAGTTAGTTAAAATTAATTAAAATTTTTTCAATTTATAAGGGCGCATATCAATTGTCCCTAAAAAGTAAAGTAAACCAATCTAGAATTAAAAGTCTCAACTTAAACTTAAGTGAGATAGCAGTTGGATTTTTAATACTTATTATAATTTTTATTTATCTTCTAGTATTTATTTTTTTTTACTTAACCTTTTATCAAGAGATAATTAAAGCCTATTTATTTTCTTCCTATTCCTATTATTTAACCATGATAACTATTGTCGTACTATTCAGGATTTTAATTTCAATATATTTGACTTACTTTTTCATAAAAAGATGGTTATCTCAGGAAATGCAACGTTTTAGTGATATATCATTCCTATTCGCTTTTTTCTTTTATCTCATGATAATCCATAAGTTATTAGATTTGATTACGTATACTAATTTTGCTGGTAATGATTTTCTTCCAATTTTAAATTTATTAACTCTTTTAAAAATTAAAATTATATTAGGAATTATAAGTGCAATACCACTTTTCTTTATTGGAATATATTTTTATTTTATTCATTTTGATTTGAATAAAACAAATATAAATAAGGAAAAATTAATAAAAAAAACAGCTTTCTTAATTTCTGGAATTTTTGCTACAGTTTTTTTAATTTTTCTTTTTTTAGCAAGAACATTAATATTTCTCCTCTCTCTGTATATAGGATTAGGTTCTACATTTGTTTTTATCAGTTGGTTATTCTTTAAATCTCATCAAGGAAAAATTCTACCAGAAATAAATTGTTTAGTCATTAGTATAGGATTTATTTTTTATTTTGCTTGTCATATACTTTCACCTTGCTTAACCTTACTTTTATCAAATATTCCAATTCATGGTATAGGTATTAGCACTCTACTAAACGAAATACTAGCACTTGTGTCATTTATATTACTACTTATTGGATTTAAAACTAAAGCAGAATATGCGTAAAATAATATTATTCAAAATGCAAAAAGGCATCAATTGAGAATTTCTAATCTATTCGTTATCAATTCTTTATTTTTCAGACATTGGAAAAGAACGTTCCTTATACCTTTATATAGGTAACTTGATTTGAATCTTTTAAAAATCTATCAAAAATCGTATGATAGCGTACATGAAATTTACATTTCATGCTTTAAATGGTAAAAATAAGATGAAATTCAAATCAAAAAAAATTACTATATTAAATGTTTTAGGATTATTATTTGCCTTATAGCTATGAACAGCCTAAATTTCAGCAATAATGCTGATGTTATGAAGAAATATAGTGTAGATATTGATGAAACGACTTAAAAAATCCAAAATCCTCTGGTTATTGAACAGTCGATTATATATATATCCTCAATGATAACGGTCATCTACAGCGTTAGATTGGATTCAAGTAGGGGCAGGAGCACCTCAAGACCCGCACATTATCGAAAATGTCACTATCAATGCAGTAATAATGAATAATGGTATTTTAATCGAAGATTCTTGTGAATATTTTATTATTAGAAATTGTAGCGTCCAGATACCATTTATCTGGATAGAAAACTCTGAAATTTTTTTCACAATCAGAAACTGATTTAAATTTAAGTGAAATTATTATAAGATTAAAATATTACTAATTTAAACAGAATTAAAAACTCCTTTTCGAAGTTGATAAGAATGTCGAGAAATCTTCACAAGAAAACCCGTAAAGATTATGATTATTATACAATGAATATTCCCAATGAACTTCGGATATTATTTGAGGCCTATATCGCAAAATTTCCAAATCTTGGGTTTAAGAATGTTTCGCAGTATATCTTACACCTTTTACAAATAAAAGCTGAAGAAATTATGCAAAAAAATCCCGATTTAACTAAAATTGAAGAAATTCAATTATCTTCGGGAACTTATGTCCTACAAGGTGATGGAACTTACAAAAAATTGATTGGGAAAGATAAATTCCTGGAAAAAATTGAGGATATGTGGGAGGGAAAATCTTCAAAAGAAAAATAAAGTTATTTGTAAAGCTATGGTTCTATTTCAATTTAACCTTAATTATTTTTCTGCTAAATTAAGAGCAAATCTTTCTTAAATGTTATATTTTGAAACTTATCTCAAATTGCTTAATTTTTTATACAAAAAAGTATTTTGTGTAATCAAGAGATCTAAATATAATTGAATTGCATATTCTCATAATTTAATCAGTTATTTAATGTTAAATCTGAGAAAATTAAACTTAAACTATTCAAGAAATAATCAATTACTAATGTTTTAGAGAAGATATCTTGATTAACAACAAGAAAGATAGAATGAATGCGTTTATCTTGATTGCTTTAGCTCTAAATCTCATAATTTGTTATACATCATTAATTATATATATTTTCCTATTAAAATTTCAGGAATTAATCAAAGATTTTTCCATTTATAGCTATTCAAAATACTTAATTACATTTGCAATCGTGATAGTTGCAAAGCTTATAATATCAGGATATTTAATACACTTCTTTTTTAATACTTGGTTTAAAAAAGAGGAAAAACATTATAGTGATATACCATTTCTACTAGGCTTATTTTTTTATTTATTTAACCTTGGAAAATTAATAGAATTCATAATGTATGTAGAATACTTCGATCCTAATATTTTTTTTAGCGACTTTATAACTTTAGTGAGATATCGTTTTATTTTTGGGATACTGACTGTTTTGCCCCTTTACATCATAGGATTATATCTCTATATATATAAACGAAACCTAGATAAATCGTACCAAGAGATCAGAAAAATTATCAGAAAATTTACTCTAATTTTTTTAACGATTTTTTTTATTTTTTGGTATATTTTTATAAATTTATTTGATAATTATTTGTATATCCGATTTATAATGTTAGGACTTTCAGTTTCATTTTTTTTAATAAGTTGGATTTTTTTTGAGGCACATAGGGGAAAAATCCTAAAAAATATAAATTGTTTTATGATAAGCATAGGTTTTTTCTTATATACTCTTTCCCAAGTTACCTTACCATTTTCAGCTTTGATCTTAATGTCTCTAATTGTAGATGGTGAAATAATAAGTGTTATTATTATGGAAATTTTTAGTTTAATTTCTTTTATAATAATTTTACTCGGATTTAAACGAAAGAAAAAAATAATTAAAAGAAAGTCAGAAAAATTACAGATTTAACCATTAATTTACGAAATATTGGAAAATAAATTATATATATTAAGATTCAGTGAATTAAATCCAAAATAAAAATCTGATTCCAGATTCATCCCGGTATAGAATTGAAATGGAGTTTAATAAAAAAAGCAGAACTAATTTATTTCCGATCATTTACTTATTTTTAATTCTGTTAGTTATTTATTCGTTAGTCATAATATATTTCTGCTTGATGAGTTTTGAAGAAATAAAAACATGTTATCTTAATTCCCATTATTCAAATTATCTGATTCTTATCACTGGAATTACTATAACGAAAGTTATTATTTCAAGTTATTTAATCTCTATTCTTTTTCATAAATGGCAATCTAAAGAAGAAAAGCACGTAGTTGATATCCCCTTTCTCTTAGGTGTATTTTTTTATTTATTTATTATCGGCAAATTAATAGATTTAATAATGGCTTTAATATATATAAATCCTGAAATATCTTCAAATATCGACTTAATAAATTTGGCTAGATTTAGATATATTTTTGCAGTAGTAACAGTCTTACCGCTTTATATCTTGGGATTATATCTCTATCTATATAAACAAAATCTAGATAAATCATACCAAGAGATAAGAAAAATTATTAAAAACAATACGATTGCTTTTTTATCCATTTATTTTGGTTTTTGGATCATCATTTTAAACTTCTTAAATAATTTATATTATATTCGTTTGGTTATAATAGCAATTTGCTTTATTTTTTTAGTAATTAGTTGGATTTTTTATAGAGCACATAGAGGGAACATCTTATCAGATATAAATTGTTTAGTTATAAGTATAGGATTTTTTATCTATGCTTTATCTCAAATTTCCTTGCCATTTATAGCTTTAGTTCTGAATTGTTTTATTTTAGATGCTGAAGTAATTAGTGTAATGATAATGGAAATCTTAAGTTTAATCTCATTTATAATCATTTTGATTGGTTTTAAAACGAGAGTCAGTTATAGATGATGAAATATGAAAAAAGAGCCAAACATAAAATCATCTCAATCATCTCAATATAGAGTTCGATTAGAATCTAATCAAAAAAATAAAGCGAATTTGCTAATAATAGGATTGTTATTGAGTAATATAATATTCATTTATTTGATTACATATATTTTCTTTTACTTAGAGCATACTAAAGAAATCATCCAAATTTTTAACTCCTTTGAATATATTGATTATTTTATATTCTTGTTAATTGTTATAGCACTGAGAATAATTATCTCGTTAAGTTTATCATTTTTCTTTATAAAAAAGTGGTTAAATAAAGATATTAAAAACTATTTTGATATTCCTCTGCTTTTTGGTTTATTTTTTTATATTAATTCTGTCATAAAATTTTTGGATATAACTATATTTATTATGTATATTGGAAACGGGCTTTTTTCAAATAGCTTAATTCTAAATATATACAAAATCAGACAGATTATTGGAGCATTTAGCACTTTAGCTCTCCTCTCAATCGGAACATATTTATTTTTATTTAAACGATATTTTAGAGAAAAAAATTTAAATAAAGATGAGGTAATTGAAAAAAAAGTAAAAGTTGTATTAGTAATTTGGCTAGGAGCATATCTAACTGTAATAATTTTTTCCCCAAATGTACTACTTCTTTTGGTTGTTTATCTAATTTTCTCTTCTGTACTCTGCCCAATAATTTGGGTGTTCATTTCAGCACATAAAGGAAAAATTTTACCAGAAATAAATTGCTTACTTATTAGTTTAGGCTTTATATCTTACCTTATTTTTCATTTTCTTCCCCAAATATTGATCTATTTATTCTTAACCACCACAATCCAAGGATTATTAATTGCTACATTAATAGGAGAAGCAGGAATATTATTTTCATTTATATTGATTCTCATTGGATTCAAGACTAAAGCCTCGTATTATAAATAAAAACCAAGAATATTTAAATATTAAAAAGTTTTGAATCCATTAAATCACACTTTTTTCATTCTGAATTTCTCTAAACATTAGGAATTTTATATTTTAAAACTTGTTTTTACTATTTATAGCATCTGAATACTATATTTAACTCTAAATTTTAGACCTTTTGATTTTTCTTAAGTTCTAATTCGATCTGCTTTCCCGCATTAATTAAATTATTTTTAATATCACCAAATTTAAATTTAAATCTTAAAAGTTTCCAGCCAAGTGTTTTTAAATACTCATCACGAGTCCTTTCCTCTACGGGATTTCTGCATTTTTCATGCCACGGCTCCCCGTCGCATTCGATATCTAATTTTTCTTTCTCAAACGCAAAATCCAACATAATATCTTGGCTTTCAATCCGGAAAAGATGTGTAAAGTCCATATTCTCCCTATAGCCCTTTTTGATTAAGAGATTATAAAGTAATTTTTCGTAATATGAATAACCCCAACGCTGCACAATTCTCGGAACAAACATACTTGATTTTTGAGTTCGACGTTCTTGGCGTTCATATCGTATTTTTAAAATCTCAAAATTTTTCTCATCAGATCTAATATCTAACGGAATCGATTCAAAAGAAGAATACCGGATTTCTTTTCTATCTTTATTTGATATAACGATAAAGAAACTTGACGCCTCCTGGGCCGGTTTTTTGCTTTTTTCCAGCTGTTTTAAGCGATAGTCCAGCATATCATTGTATCTCTCTCTTCCGATCGTAAACACCTCACTTAACAAATAATAATCAATCCAACTTTATTTTGTTTTTTACCTAATTTGCCAAATAAGATCTAGATAAATAACAAAAACACTTAAATCAAAAAAAAAATAGAATTAAAAAGTAAAAAAAATTGTAGAATCAGATGAAGTTAAAAAAGAATTGAAATACTCAATCGCGGGAATAGATGTAGTGGGTTGCGAAGTAAGCCAAAATATCGCAAAAAAATTGCAGGAAAAGAATTAACCACTAAAATTATTCTACATCATTATTGAAGAAAAATTCCCCAAATTTATTGAATTCACTTGTATTCTCTCTTTCTCTAAAAATAAGATTTCCTCAGAGATAGGCAAATTAAATTCAAGAAAATTAATAAGAAATAAAAAAGAATTAAAAAAAAGGTTTATATTAATACATTGGTGGCATACCGCCCATCCCGGGGGGCATACCTCCCATACCGCCCATTCCTCCAGGTGGCATCCCTCCTGGGGGCATTTCTGGCATAGCCGATTTTGCACCAGCAATTACATCATCAATACGTAGAATCATAGAAGCAGCTTCCACGGAGCTTTTAACTGCCTGAACTTTTACAGCAGTGGGTTCAACTACTTTAACGCTCATTATATCATTAAGAACTTCACCTGTTTCAAGATCGAATCCCGCGAATTTATTTCCTTTTTGGTGAGCAGCTCTTAGTTGCATCAATATATCTATTTGATCTAACCCTGCGTTTTCTGCAAGAGTTTTAGGAATGATATCCAAGGAATCTGCGAAAATTTCTACGGCTAACTGTTCTCGACCGCCTAAGGTTGAGGCATATTCTCTTAATTGTATAGCAGTTTCGAGTTCTGGGGCTCCCCCGCCACCAACAATTTTTTGGTCCTCCACAATATCTCTCACTACGCATAACGCATCATGAATGGATCTGTCTACCTCATCAACGATGAGTTCGGTTCCACCTCTGATCAAGATTACCACAGATTTAGGATCTTTGCATTCTTCAATAAAGATCCAGCTGTCGCTCATGATTTTGCGTTCTTCTACTAAGCCGGCGTATCCCAGCTTATCTTGGCTGATGTCGTTAAAGTCCGTATAAATCATTCCTCCGGTAGCTTTAGTAAGTTTTTCAAGGTCGGATTTTTTAACTCTACGGACCGCTAAAATACCTGCTTTTGCTAAGAAATGTTGAGCCATATCATCTATTCCTTTTTGGCAGATTACGACGTTGGCACCAGAATTTACGATTTTGTCTACCATATTTCGTAGCATTCGTTCTTCTTCATCAAGAAATTGCTGAATTTGCTCTGGGCTGGTAATTTGCAGCTTGCTATCGAATTCGGTTTTTTCAATTTCTAGAGCGGATTGAATTAAAAGAATCTTGGCGTCTTTAACAGTTTTAGGCATTCCTGGGCTTACAATTTCTTTATCAAGGATAATACCTTTAATCAGTTTAGTATCATCGATGCTGTCTCCTTCCTTCTTTTGGATCTGAACTTTATCTATATCAGCAACCCATTTACCATCAACTTTTTCTGCGATGGCTTCAATGGCGCCAATACATAATTCAGATAATTGTTCTTTGCTTTCTGATACTATTTTCGACCCCATACAGGTCATAGCTGCGTTTTTAAGTCCCACTTTGTCATCAATACCACTTTTAATAGACATATTATCAAGTATTTCTACTGCTTTTTCAGCTGCTTTTCTAAATCCCTCTGTAATTACCGT
>JBHLNT010000261.1:0-5196 GCA_048941265.1 Promethearchaeota archaeon | reverse complement strand
TTTGTCTCCACGTATTTTGAATAGTCTTTGCTTAAGTCATATCCACATAAATCCCAACAACTTAAAGAACCATATTTACTTTCAAATTTATCAGAGAATCTAAGCGCCTTGGTAAACACTAAGGGGACGTCTTTTCGGTCAGTCTGTTCTTTCCCCCCCATTATGATTCCAATTCCCGCAATTGCTCCAGAGACTATTCCACATGGACCCTTCCAGCCTTTCCTAGTTTCATAGCTTCCAAAGCCACTAAAGGGGATTGCTAGGTTATGAAAATAGCTCCTTTCCATATCTTTTACATTTAACACATCCAAAATATTATCTAAGGTATTAGCAGCACAGCTATTACCCGGAGTTTTTCCTAATGGAGGGAGAGTTTCTTCTAATTCCTCTAATTTATCTTGAAAACGTTCAAAAATATCTTTTTGAGACTTTTGATCTGATTCCATAATAAATAATATTTAGATAAATGATATTAAAAACCTTTATCGATTTTTTATCAGAAAAAACAGTAACATTATTTTTTTATAGAGATTATTAACCCTTATGAGCGAGTGTTTTGCTGAAGTTAACGGAATAAAAATATGTTATGAAATATTTGGGAAAAATGAGAGCTTTCCGTTAATTTGTATTCACGGGTTTGGTTCAAAAAAAGAGACATGGATTGCTCAAATTAGCGATTTATCTAAATTTTATAAAGTAATTATTTTCGATTTACGTGGTGTAGGAAAATCTAGCCGACCGGAAGAGCCACCTTATACTATGGAAATGTATGCTGACGACATAAAAGGATTAATGGATTTTCTCAAAATTGAAAAAGCGCATATTATGGGAAGATCTATGGGGGGTATGATCGCTCAAAATTTTGTTTTAAAATATCCCGAAAAGGTAGATAAACTAATATTAATTAACACGAGCGCAGGAATGCGAAATAAAGAAAGTATAGAAATGTTTAAACGAGCTCAAATTGAACGATATAAACTAATACAGAGTGATCCAGAAAAAGTGTTTTGGCGAGATACGCGATTAGGATTTCATATGACATTTAGGAAGCAAATGGAAGCCGATCCTAAGAAAAAATTTTATGGGATTTGGTCAGTAGAAGATCTCATAGAATATATTAAAACAAATCCCTCAAGACCAATTGATATTGAAAACCAGGCACATGCTATCAAATCGCATAACACATTTGAAAGATTGAGCCAAATTAAAAATAAAACCTTATTGCTTGCTGCTTCTCACGATAAGCTAACTCCAAAATTTTTTGTAGAACAAATCCATCAAAGAATTCCTAATAGTATATTTAAAGTAATAGATAAAGCAGGACACGAATCTCACTATTCACGAGCTCCTGAAGTAAATAAAATTATATTAGAATTTTTACAAAATTAATTTTTTGAAAATACATTTTATTTTATGAAATTAGAGGATTTGATATATTATGACAGACTTATTCGCAAACGTAAACAATATAAAAATTTGTTATGATATTCATGGAGAAGGAGAACCTGTTATCCTAATTCATGGATTTAGTGACAGAAAAGAACACTGGAGGGCACAAGTTGGTGTCTTATCAAAAAATTTTAAAGTGATTAGAATGGATAATAGGGGTGCTGGAAAATCTGAAAGACCTGATGGAGAATATACGATGGAGACATATGCTTCAGATGTTGCCGGATTAATGGATTATTTAGATATTGAGAGCTCTCATATTATAGGACATTCATTGGGAGGCATGATTGCTCAGAATTTTGCCATATTATATCCAAATCGAGTAAAAAGATTAATTTTAATTAATACAATTCCAGGATTAAAGCTCCCTGGAGAAAATATCGATGAAGCGATTAAAATGTATAGAGAAAATGCCATTAATAGTCATAAAGCAATTTTGAACGATCCATTAAATGAGTTTTTAAAAGGTGCAAAACCAAGTTATTCACGACAATTTTGGAAAACAATGAAAGAAGATCCAACAAAAAAATTTTATGATATATGGTCTGTAAAGGATCTAGTCAAAGAGAAAACGGAATATGGTCCAACTATAAAAGATTTATCTAACCAAGCACATGCTCTTTCGACCCATAATACCTATGAAAGATTACATGAAATTAAAAGCGAAGTTCTTATATTATCCGCCCAGAAAGATAAATCGTGTCCGGTTTCTATGGGAGAAAAAATGCATGAATTAATTCCAAATAGCAAATTTATAGTGATTGAAGGCGCAGCACACCAATCAGTTTTAGAAAAAGCTCCCGAAGTAAATCAAGTGATTATAGATTTTCTAAAATCTTGAAGGAAAAGTGAACATAACCAATTATTAGAGCCTAAAAAATTAATAAAAGAAATTCTTCAATTCTCTTAAAAAACTTATTTACAAATATTGAATCTTTAGATTGAAAATTCTATATAAAATTTTCTAATCAATAAATGGAATTTTTAAATTCCATTCTGTATTTGTTTTCTTAGAATCATCTATTCAAGATTTATATAAAGCTCTTTTTAAAATTAAACTATAATTATTAAAAAACCGATCAGATCAAAATTATGAAACAAAGAACAAAGAGAGAGAAAGTTAGTTATCCAGAATTAAAAGCTCTTTGGCTTGGGCTATTTGTCGATATTTTAGGCTTCTATCTTATCATCCCTTTTCTACCCGGCTTTATTGAATTCTTTAATACGACTCCTTTTGTAATTGGATTATTACTCGCTACTAATGCGGTGTTTACTTTATTTTTTGCGCCGATCTGGGGTAAAATTAGTGATCGAATTGGGAGAAAACCTGTTCTTATAATTTCACAAATGGGCACATTTACTGCATTCTTAATGTTAGCATTTTCGAGTACGCTCGAAATGCTATTTATTGCCCGAATAGTTGATGGAATATTTGGAGGGAATTATCCCATGGTAAAAGCAATTATTAGCGATACGGTCCCTCCTAAAAATAGAGGTGTTCAGATGACGAATGTAGGAGTTTGTCATGTCTTAGCAGGTCTCATTGGTCCTGGGTTAGGGGGAATTCTCTCTATTATACAAATTCTTGGACCTAATTATCCAGTTGCGACCGCTGGCTTCGTTTCAGCAGCACTCTCATTCACGACCATTTGTATTACGATTTTTTTTATTAAAGAATCATGGCCTAAAGAGAAACGTTTAAAAACAGATAAAGAAGAAAGGGTAAATATCAAAATAAGAGAAAATAAGGACGCTACTTACTTATTAACTCAATATACATTCCATACAATTTCTTTTACTATGTACATAGCAACTCTTACAATCTTTCTTGGCATTGTTCTTGGACTTAAAGCCCTCGAAATAGGGATTCTATTAACAATCTCTGGTTTATTTAGGGCAATAATGCGGTTTACAGTTTTTAAACCTACTTTAAGATTATTAGGAGAAAGAACTACAACAAAGATGGGGTTATTAATTGTTGTGATCACATTTTTTTTAGTAGGATTTGTAAAGGATATCTGGGAAATGATATTATTAATGCTATTTGTAAGTTATGGGGTCTCTTGTTCTAGAGGTCTATTAATTAGCAAAGTAACTCAATCCGTTAGACCGAGCGAGATTGGTAAGATAAACGGATATACCACAACCTTAGACAGTGTGGCACAAATAATCGGACCTATCATTGGAACATTAATATTAAGTCTCTACGATCCGATATGGTTTGGAGCAACCCTAGCGTTAATAGCATTGGGGGCCTTTATTATGGTTTTTAAAGAGATTATTCCCTTATATCTCAAGGAAACAGAAATCCAGGCAAAGAATTTAACTTAAGAGAAATTTAATAAAATATAAATGATAATTTAAATTTCCATTTATGTATTAAACTTCTTCTTAAAAATTAAAACAAGAATAATAGAATTTATTTCAGGTAAAAATCAAATATTTTGGATAATCATGTTAATGGCAACAGATAAAAAGCGAAAAAAGAAATATCCGGAATTAAGGGCACTCTGGATTACTGTCTTCTGTGATATATTAGGCTACTTTATTATCATACCTCTAATTCCAAGTTTCATTACCCTCTACAAAACTACTCCAATAATGATCGGGCTATTGATCGCAACGAATGCTTTATTTACCTTCATATTCTCTCCAATTTGGGGGCATGCAAGTGATAAATTAGGAAGAAAACCCATGCTCATTATTTGTCAAAGTGGAACAACTGCGGCATTTTTAATTTTAGCGTTTTCAAACTCTTTAGAAATGCTATTTCTTTCGCGTATAGTGGATGGAGTTTTTGGAGGGAACTTTACCTTAGTAAAGGCAATAATAAGTGACAGAATTCCTCCTAAAGATCGGGGAATACAAATGGCTAATGTGGGAGTTGTTGTAGTTTTAGCAGGTCTAATTGGGCCAGGATTAGGAGGCCTTTTATCTATATATGGAATAATAGGTCCTGGTTTAGGATCTGCCATAATATCAGTATTAACAATAATCCTTACAATTATACTTTTGGAAGAGTCGTGGCCAAAATCAAAACGCATAGAAAAAGTCAAGGATATAAAGGAAAAAATCAAATTAAGAAATGATAAAACCGCATTATATTTATTAAGTTTATGGGGATTTCATACCCTTACGTTTATGATGTACTTGATAACAATGGCTTTAGTTATGGCACTGGTACTAGGGCTAAATGCGTTTGAAATAGGTGTTATATTAACAATCGCCGGAATATTTCGCGCAATTATCCGATTCACTCTTTTTAAACCAACATTAAGATTTTTGGGAGAACCCAGAGCTATTAAATTTGGACTGCTCATCTTAGTTATAACTTTTTTCTTGATAGGAATAGTCCGAGATGTGATTGGAATAATAATTGTCATGCTCATTTTTAGCTATGGTGCATCTTGTTCAAGAGGACCGCTTATTGCAAAAATTACGCTTTCTGTATCACCAAAAGAAATGGGAAAAATCAATGGATATACGTCATCTTTAGATAGTTTTGGAGGAATAATTGGTCCGCTTATTGTGGGATTTATAATCGGAATATATGGAGCCTTTTGGTTAAGTATGTTAATGACCGCTTTAGCATTAGTAGCCTTAATAATGAACCAAAAAGAGATTAAACCATTTTCATATAGAATTCAGAAAAAAGAAAATAATATCGAATCTATTTCGAAAGAAGGATTGAAAAGTATTGAATAATTACTCCAGTAATTTTACCTGAATTGAGAAAAAATTCATATT
>JBHLNT010000260.1:0-5207 GCA_048941265.1 Promethearchaeota archaeon | reverse complement strand
TGGAAGTTATATTAATTTTCATAATTTCATTGGAATTCATATCGGGAAGCAGCCCCCAATCAACCTCCCATAAAGTCCCAAAATAATAGTCCATTTCGGCATGGTTAATCTCTTTCGTTAAATACATGAATTCATCATTTTCATTAACAGTAAGGCCATATTCAAATTCTATCATCGAATTAAACGTAAAATTGATCGCTTTATCAGTCAAGGGTAAATCGGGATCATAATAATTGTAATTAGTTAAATCTCCATGATCTAAACCAATAGTTGGATAGATATGATCATATAAGTTTTTATACTGTAATGTGATATTTCCATGCTCATAGAGGATTACCTCGCAATCTCCGATTGGCAGTTCGTCATAATAGTCGACCACCTGATAATATTCGATGACTAAGTATCGATTGGGAGCAGTTCCGAAGAATTGATAAAATATATCTCCCCCCTTTTCTGGGTTTAAATCATCCCATGCTAGGGCAATTATATCGATATGATGAGGACCAATTCCGGGAATATCACCATGTAAATCTCTAGGTTTATCATCTCCAAAACTTAAATAACCGTTCGTGCTGACAAAAACACTGTCATAAGAAGTCTCATAAAAAGGAAAAGACCATCCGTTTGAACTAATAGATATTTCTTGATAATCATCATCTTCAGAAGAGATCTCTGTCATGTTTGTTCCTGTTGTGTTAATTTCTATCCACGCATATATAGCATCAACATCCATGATATATCCTCCTCCACTTTCTTCAGTATCACTAGCCTTTAAATCAACATTCAATAAAGTTGCCTCATTAGTTTCATCGATATCATCTGAAGGTATGGAATTATTATTGATTGAGAATAATAATAATGAATTGGCGAAAGAGGTAATCAGAATGCAAGATAGAAGTATAATTAACATGTTATTCCTTTTATTCATTAAAAACACTTTTAGATTTCGAAATTTAATTAATTTAGGTATGTTATTAAGAATTGACAAATTTTAAAAATCTTTCTATAGTTTTTATATAAATGATATTGGAAATGAATTCATTATGATTTCAAAAATAAACTGTGAAATGGCATGAATTTAGGATTCGAAAATAAAGTTGCGTTAGTTTTGGCCTCTAGTAAAGGCTTAGGATTTGCTTGCGCGAAAGGATTATATGAGGAAGGTGCAAATGTAGTAATAAGTAGCCGTTCTGAAGAAAATTTGAACCGTGCGAAACAAAAGATTGAAAATATTAGCTCTATAAGTAAAAATAATAAAGTTTTTGGAGTTGTTGCGGATTTATTATATGCTGATCAGATAAAGAATTTAATAGAAAAAACTATGGATGAATTTGGGAGAATTGATATTTTAGTTCATAATGCGGGAGGACCCCCATCAGCACCTATTAGCAAAATCACTCAAGAAGAGTGGTCGAATTCAATTGAATTAAACCTCCGCTCTTTGATAAGAATAGCAGAATTAATCGTACCAATTATGCAAAAACAGAACTATGGAAGGATTATCTCAATTACTTCTGTTTCGGTAAAGCAACCTTTAGAAAACTTGGTACTTTCAAATACCACCCGCCTTGGAGTGGTGGGCTTCGCGAAAACTCTCGCAAATGAATATGCAAAAGATAATATTTTAGTAAATGTGGTATGCCCTGGACCTAATCTTACAGATAGGATGAAAGAAATAATCAAAAAAATGTCTCTAGATATGGGCAAACCAGAAAATGAAATTGAAAAAGTTTGGACAGACCAAATCCCTTTAGGTAGAATGGGAACTCCTGAAGAACTTGCAAACTTGGTTGTATTTTTAGCATCAGAAAAAGCAAGTTATATTTCGGGAACTGTAATACAAGTAGATGGCGGTTTTGTTAAAGGTCCATTTTAATTGACGTTCTATTTTTCTAGAAGTGTATAAATATAAATATAAAAAGTGTTTTGTCATTACTGTAAATTCAGAAGATATTATGATATAATTAAAAATAGTCGAATTTACCATATTTCCTCTGAATTAAAAAAGATTTATATAGATATTTGATGTAGTTAATATCAATAGAACTTTAAAAGGATAAAAAAATGAGAATTTTTAATAAAAAAAATAAATTCTGGGGATTAATAGCTGTTTGTTTTGTTGTGATGTTTTCATTTCAGACAGTATCAACGACAAATCTAAATAATTCTGCAAATGTAAACGCTCAAAAGAATCCTAAGATTTCAGCTGAGATAACTGGCACAATGCAATGGCTTAACAATACTGGTTTTAATACAACTGACTATTGGTATAAAGTAGTAAATACGGATCAAGCATCTCCAGATGTTAATGGAACAATAGATACTAATAAAGCTTTAGCAAATTTTACAATTTTGGGAGAAAAGTTTCAAAAACAAGTCATTCTTGATGCATCCACCCAATTAAAATGGCATGATTTTCTTAAAACTGAAGATCAACTAGCACCTAATAATGGTTACGGCATTGATGATGATGGATGCTATTGTAGTCATTATTGGTATGATGGTGATCCTGGCCAAACTGGAGATGGTGCTGATCAAACACCTGTTATGTATTGGAGAACAAATGTCTCTATGGATATTGATATGTCAGATTATGAAATAACTTCTGCTTCGCTTGAAGCTATTATGAACGCAAGTGTTGATCCGAATATAGATGTAGAATCTGATACAAATTCAAGGTTTTCCCCGACTTATACGTTAAATCAAAGAGCAACATATGATTTCGCTCAATTTTTTATAGAGACTGCAGATATGGAAGTAACTAAATTAAACACCTATGAACTTGCTTTTAATCAAACGCTCACTTTAGGGGAGGAATCAAGCACTAATTATGATATAGAGGGACACATTGAAACTAAAAATGAGCAGGCGATCATTGATTCTATAACCAATGTTTTATCAGTTGATCCAGGGCATGATAATTTTACTTTAATATCGGGGATATATATTTACAGTGCGGATAATTATGATAATTATGATTATGATTTTTGGGACGATCTAAGAATTAAGTATGTCAATCTAACTTTTGAATATGAAAAAAAAATAGATCTAGGAAATTCTGTAGCTTGGAATCAAGATGGAAATAATGTCAGTTCTATAAGTCCTTATAGGGTGGTACCAACTGGGGCAAACCTTAAATTTCAATACAAAATTGATAAAAATTGGACTGAATATACCTCTTCCCAAAATTCTGAACTAAACATATACTTGAATGGAAATCCCTATCCTATTCCTATTAAATTAATTGATGTCAATGATACTGTATTTAAATGGGCGGAACTTGTATTACCTAAACCTTCCACTGATGAATTTTTGAACCTTTCAATAGAACTCTTAATTAAGGATGAGTTTGGATTAGATCAACAAATAACTCTATCAATTGATAATGTGACCCTTGACATATCTTATATTATATACGCACCTAATCCACCAGTAGCAGGTGAAGGAGGTGGAGGAGGTGGAACGAAAATTATACGTGGTGAAGATTATACTCCAGTTGTAATTGGATTAATCGCGGGGATTATTGGTCTTGTTGCTGTTTTTGGAGCATACCAGGCACACTTTAAACATCCTCCCATGGTAAGAAAAATTAGAAAACTCAAGAAAAAGATTAAAAAGGGAAAAACGCTGAAATCCTTGATAGTCAATCCTAGAGACGAAATTATACGAGATAATTTTAAAGCCAAAACTCGCCATGTTTTAGATGAAGAATTTTTGCAATCCGAAATTCCAGGAAAGATCAATAAAATTAACAAAAAGGGAGGGAAATAAATGCCTCAAGGTATTGTAATAACCAAATGGACACATGATCAGGGAATGATTGTCGATACGAAATATCCGGAGAAAATTGAAGTTGATTTGGATGATATGATGCGGGTATTCTATGCTCATGTTGTAGGTGCTGGGTCTGGAGGAGATGTTTTAGTGAGGCTTGAAAAGGCTCGTTCTAACGTATCAAGTCATTTTACAGGGATGGACGCGAAAGTACCATATTTGGTAAATTTGATGCTAGAGATTGGAGAAGATCCTGATATGTTTGGTGAAGCTGTTATTAAGGAAATTAACGAAAATATTATGAAATATCTTGATCAATTAACAGGTACCGATGTGAATAAAGACTTTAAAACGAAAAAAACTTTAACAGAATATTTGAAAAATGCCTTATTTCTTTTGGATCGTTTAAAAAATATGACTAGAGAACAGAGACTAGCACAAATTTATAGCAGTAAAAAATCAAGGTCAATTTTAGAGATTTTACATGAAAAAGCATATTCGAGAAGGGAGCTGCAAAATATTTTAGAAGAGAAGTTAGGGGCTTTTGTTTCTAATATTGAATATACATTAGATCCATTCGTCAAAACGAATCTTGTAAAACAAGATTGGATTGAAGGATTTTCAGATATATTTCTATTCCTTATTTCAGATTTTACTATATATAGAAAACCAGCAGAAAATATACTCAAGAATGCCAGCAAAAATCTCCCAAGTCCAGATTTAGCTAAAAAATATAGAGAAGAAGTGGGGAAGTTCTTCTCAAATTATCAACCTACAATAATAGATAATGTAAATATAGCTCTCAATTTGCTAAATCCTGATAAATATGATTTTATCGTATTATTAAGAGAACGTCCTTATCCTTTAAATAAACTACCAAAAAGTCCCGCTGATAGTTTCTTAGACACCAGAGCACTATTAGAATCATTGGAAAAAGATCAAATCGTAAAAGTTGTAAAAGATAAGAGAGATATTGAATGGGTCTTTTTATTTACCGATATCTCAACCGAGACTTTTTATCCAGAATATATGCTTGAGAATATTCGAACTGCAAATTTAAAAAAAGAAATAGCAGTCAAACATTTAGATTTACTTGAAGAAGCATATCAGAAATAAAACAATTATTAATTTTTATTTTTCTTCTTTTTAATTTATTTTTTTTAAGGAAATATGTTAAAATAAAACTGGATTGGAAATACCAAGGTATTTATATACTAATTCTAGAATATCTTCTTTTGCTCCCACATAAGCAAATAATTGGTGTTTTGCATGTCCATATGAAATGTCATTTTCAGTTTCGAATTTATATAATTGGAGCTCAATTTCTCCAAAATTTAAAAATAGTTTATCTGGGTTTTCCGAATTGTATGATTGAATCACACCAATTTCAGATTCAGGATGATCCCTCGAGATATCAAAACAATCATTTTGCG
>JBHLNT010000004.1:55331-81101 GCA_048941265.1 Promethearchaeota archaeon | reverse complement strand
CCGAAGTCAGAAATGTATAATATCATGAATAGCTTCAAGCAACTCGTCAAAAAGGTACGACATGTTGAAAGATCTCAGAAAATTGATGTCTTACTTAAGGAAAAACTGTTGGAATACGGCGAGGGTGCTAGCGATATCGACTATAAACTTCAAATTATCGAAATGTTGGAAGATCTAAATTATATTGAAATGGCATATAATATGGCTAAAAAGGTCCAATTAAGTCTTCCGCCGGAAAGCATGAAAATAGAAGAAGTTAGAAAACTTGTAAGACGATTGCACACCGCTCCCATTACAGAACAAAAAGACTTAATTTGACCTTTTTTAATCTTTATCTTTCAAATTATACATTTTTAATGAACAGTTGATACCATAGTATTTTAAAAACTAATTATTTTATTTTTTTTCTAATTCTGTTATTTTCTCTCTTATTCTCTTAGCTTCCTCTTCCTTGATCTTTCTTTCTTTTTCCTCGAGAGATTTCTTTTTTAAATCAATTTCGACTTCTTCCAATTCCTTTTCTCTATGAATTAATTCTTCCTTTATTTTTAATGCCTTTTGCTTTTCTATTATCTCAATTGCTTCTAATTCTTTTTCTTTTTCTTCCAATTCTAATTTCTTTTTTTTAAATTCGAGTTCTTTCTTTTTTAATTCAATTTCCTTATCTAAAATGGCTGCTTCTTTTTTAATTAATTTTTTGGGTAAAGCCTGTTTGTCGATTTTTTCCTCTAATTCAATTTTTATTTCCTTTTCTTGTAATTCTATTTCTTTTTCTTGTAATTCTATTTCTTTTTCTTTAAGTTGTTTTTCTTTTTCTGTTTGTGCCAAATCAAAACTAGATAAAATTTCTTTGACTTCTAATTCCACTTCTTTATTTTCCAATTCTTTCTGTTTTTCTTTTAATTCGATTTCTTTTTCTTCTAATTTTTTTTCCTTTTCTACTAATTCTTCAACAGGCTTTTCAATTTTAGATTCGTCTTCTTCAACTATTTCCTCAATTTTCTCAACGGTAACAATTGATTTTAATATTTCATCTACCCTTTTCTTTAAGTCTTCATTTTCGGAACATTCTTTTGTATATTTTTTCAAAATTCGGGTTATGATTGATGGATTTTTTTTTCCTATCGCCTTAAGCGTTTGAACTGCTTTCTCGATTACGAAATCTCTATCATCAATTAATTTAGAAGCAATCAATTCTAATAATTCCTCATCCTCAATTTCTTTTTCTCCTCCAACTATAAATATCAATAATTGTAATAGTGCTTCGCGGACATTAGGATCTTCAGATTTCAATAATTCTGTGCTATATGGAAGAAATAAATCGCTTTCTTCCTCTACTATTGTTTTAAGACTAAGCAAAATGCTGTATCTTAGCAAATTATCCCGTTTAGAGAGATTCTGTAACATTGTGGGTATATCTATTATCGAATTTTCAATCAAAAATCTAATAACTGTTCTACCGCCCATTATAGATGAAATTGTTTCTAAAACATTTTCTAACCTTTCAATAGAATTTTCTTCATCTGATTGGCTCAGATAATTAGCAATTTTTTCGACAACAGCATCGATTTTCCCCTCTGTTGTCATTTTTTTAATCATTTCCATCAAATCTTTATCATTATTTACAACAGCCATATTTTTTACCACATCTAATTTATTAGATTTTTTACAACCAAATCACATAAAATTCATTATATAACCTCTGAATAAAATTCAGTAAAAACCGAAGATCCCTATATCTTAATTGAATTTTATTCCTTTTTTCATTATAATTGTTTGTTTCCAAATTTATGTCTAATTTAATTAATAAATTCCCCATCCAATCGTATTCTAAATGAATTTCTTTACAGAATTGCAGCATCCCTTCAAGATCTTCATGAAAAACTTTCCAAAAATAATGATCTAATTTTGAAGGATTTTCGGCTTCTACGGGTTCTTCAGATATTTTATTTATAACATCTTTCGGCAAAATTGAGGTTAGTTCTACATGTTCGGATTGTATTAGTTTTACTTTTATTTCAGGAAAATATAATTTTGCATAAAATTCACAGATTGCCCATAATAATTCGAGGCTTGCGATATTTTCCCTATTTGCATTACATAATACATATTTTTCATCCACGAAAACAATATGGAGCCGATCATCATATTTAAATATCAGATAATTTCCTTTCAAATGATAACGAAAATTTTCATTTCGATTTTTAATCCGATCATCAAATATTTCTAATGCTTCACTCCAGTTCTGAAATGAAATGAATTTGTTTAATTTTCTATAATCTCCATGGAAAAAAATATCTAAAAAATCAACTAAATAGAGATACGCATCAATGGGTCTATAAACTACAGTTTTCCCTCTGAAATCTCTCAGCACTATGTTTTTTTGGACACTATAGCAAAACTTTGGCAAATCCTCTAGGAGAAGTCCATTCTTAATTCTTAACTTCAATAGGAATCTCCTTGTACATAAAGGAGTAAGAGTACATTGAATTCGGTCAATTTGGCACTCTTCAAAACATAATTTATGAATCCTTTTGATAATCAGGTCTAAAAGTTCTGAATTAAATTTGTCATTTATGGTGTTTCCAAGAAATTTTGAGATATGATTAGGTTCTAAGGGCATAATTTCAATTTTGATTTTTTCATGGAAAATAAAACAGCGAGATCTAATATTGTTTATTATTTTTTTAAATAATTTGTTGCTAATATTATATTTCTTTTCTTTTGATAATAATTAAAATATTTTTTATAAGATTGATCGAAAGTTCTATATATAGGATTTTCTTTATAGTATAAAGGTTATAAAATTATGTCATATCCTAAGGTCACAAGAGAGAGCATAGGAGATAAGGATATAGTTCAAATAAAGTTTCTAAAAGAGCAAATAGAATTAATTTTAGACAGAGAAAAATGCACAGGTTGTTGTGTATGTGTTCGAATTTGTCCAAAAGAAGCCCTTGTTAAGTATACCCCGGAAGGTCCACAAAATTTTTTTGGAAAACAAATTATTTATAAAAAAAAGCATTATTATGTGCCATTCATTCATGATCCATTGAAATGTGTATTTTGTGGGTTGTGTACATATCTATGTCCATTTGATGCTTTAAGAATTCATGTTAATGATGAGATAATACTACCGAATGAGATCAAATTAGTTGAGATGAGAGCAATTCCACAACTTAATTATAAAATTGTTGAATTAGAATCAGGTAGAAACGCAAAAGTCTATACAAAGGGAAGTTTAGAAATTGATACTTTATTATGTAATACAGGGTGCTACAATTGTGCAAAAATTTGTCCCTCGGGAGCTATTAACATCGGTTCAGATATCACAAGTATAGATAAAGGATGGGAACAGGATTTAAAAATGGAGATTTATCCTAGTAAATGTGTGTATTGTGGAGCATGTTATTCTATATGTCCCACAAATGCTCTAAAATTAAAAATTGAAGAAGTTTTTTATTCTGGTGAATATAATAGCCCTTTCTGGGATGAAATTGTTGAGAAAATAAAAATAAGATAGGAATAGATTTATTATTTATCTTTAATATCTATATAAAAATTACTCACAACATCTCTAACTCTATACTTAGGGCTTTTAATTTATCTAATCTCCGAGCAACTACGATTAAATCAAAACCTTGACTTGCTTCTTCACGGGCGAATTCTGCTCCTATTCCTCAAGAAGAACCAGTAATCAATACAATTCCTGGATTGACCCAATTCATAAAATTCTCTTTATTATTCATAATTTTGACACTTCAAATATATTGTTATTGGTTTTCTTTATCTTATTTTATAGGATGATTATTTAAGAATTTTATCTCAGTTTCAATTTTTTAATTATAAAAAGTTATTAAGGAAAACTTTTTTATGTTTTTCAAAGATAGGTTAAAATAGAAGGGAATTTATATGCTAAGACAAGTTTACATTTTTCATAATCAAAATAAAATCTTTAGTCATACTCTTGCTTTAGCTTTAGGACCCGAAGAACTAGAAAAAACGATGGAGATAGTAGAACCAGACATGATACTCCCTACTCCGGGTCAAACTCTTTACCGCACTATCTTCAAATTTCAGATATTTCACAGATCTTATGGAAATACATATTTTTTAATTATAGTAGATTTAACGGATTCATTTGATTATGTTAATGATATCTTTTTAGAAATTATAAATAGATTTAAAGTTTTTTTTCCCAATCCGGAAGATTTAAAAGAATCAAGCTCAGAAAGAAGTGAATTTATTAAATCTATTTATCAAGCTCAAAAAAATCTACATTCTAAAATTGCAATTATAGGTCCAACTAATTCTGGGAAAACAACCTTATATAATTCATTGAAAAGTGGTCAAGAAAAAACAATTATGGATTTTGCTAATTCTGCAAGCTACGAAATTGATAATTTAAGCTTTGATATCTGGGATTTTATCCTTAAAGATAATTTTTCTCTATTATGGCCTAAATTTTTAGGAGGATCAGATTTAATTATTCTTATTTTTGATTCTAAAGATTATGGGCCAAAATTGATTCAATATTTTATTAACTTAAAAGAAACGCATTCAAAATATTCTAATTTATTAATATTAGCAAATAAATCAGATCTCGTATTTGATGAGCAATTTGAAGAAATGAGGAATATAGTAAATATAGCAGAGATTAAAAAAATCTCTTTAATTGATCCTAAGAACGTATTAGAGGAAATTAATTCATTAATTAGAGAAGCTTTGAAATTAAAGAGTGTATTACCCTCTAATTTCCAGATTTTAATAAGAGAAGCAGAACAATTAAGCGCACAAGGCAATTTTTCTGCTGCGATTATGAAATATGAGGAATTAATAAATATTTGTAATGAATCTCAAAATTTTACATACATAGAACAGTTTCAAAATAAAATCGATGAAATAAAGCTAATTATTGAAAAGCAAACTAAGCAGTATAGAATGCCAACAAGCAATAAAACATTTATGCCTCCAGAAAAAATTAAATTTACGCAAAAAGTTGCTGTTAAGTCCCTTCCAGAAGCAGGTCCAGAGGTTAAAAAAACTACTAAAAGTATATCTACGAAATCATCTCTAAAGCCAACGGAAAAGAGTAAATCATCCATTAAAGCTCAAATGTCGGGCCAAACTTCGAAACCAAGAAAGTTATCCTTAAAACCAGAAGACATTAAGATTAACTTAAAATCTAAAATTGAAAAAATTCAACAGATTGCGTCGATTGAACCTAAAAAAGTGATTAAAAAAGTTCAAGAGTCAGATATTGTCCAAAAACCAAAGGAAATAATTCAAAAAATACAACCGAAAGAATTTATTCAAAAAATATTATCTAAAGAGCAACCAAAACCAGCCCCTATCTCTATTAAAACTCAAGAAGAAAAAACGGAAATGATTGCCGAGAAAAAATTAGCTCTTAAAAATCAGCTACAGCAATTGATAAAGAATAAGGGTACTGATTTAAATATTGATTTATGTGAATTTTTTATAAAAGAAATGACTGAAGCATCAGGAGAGCCATTAACTATTGAAGACATTCAACTTGCAGCTGAAATTTTTTATAAAAAGGAAAAAGCAATATGGTAAAATTGAAATCTTAATACTTTTTTATAGTTTATAGACTATTACTTTTTTTAAAATTTAATCTTACTTTTTATTAAATTTGAGATATAAATCTTAATTGAGAAAAAAAAATATTGGAAATGAAAACTTGTTAAGAGGCCGTGTTTATGAGCATAATTAAAGAACTTAGGGAACGATTTACGGAATTAATGAGGCTCCATTACATAAGTACACTTCTGGGCTGGGATCTCCAAGTTTACATGCCAAAATCGGAAGGTGCTGCTAAAGGGAGGTCTGAACAAATCGCATTAATTGAATCAATAAGTCATAAGAAGTTAATTTCAAATAAAACAGGAGAATTAATTAAGAAAGCCGAGAATGAAAAAAATCTTAATTTAATAGATTCCGCACTATTGAGAGAAGCGAAAAGAAAATATGATAGAGCAATTAAAATACCTGTCGAATTAGTCACCGAAATAGCCAAAACAGCATCACTAGGACAACAAGTATGGGAAAAAGCAAAGGCTAAAAGCGATTTTTCAATGTTTGAACCATATCTCGAAAAGATGGTTAAATTAGAAAGAGAATATGCTGAAAAAATTGATATTGGCCCTACCTTATATGATTCATTAATAGATATATATGAGCCAGATGCAAAATCCGATTGGATTTCAAAATTGTTTACAGATTTGAAGACTATATTAATGAAAATCATTCACAAAATAGGGACTTCTGGCTCTGATCACCCTAATCAAGAAATTTTAAAAAAATACTATGATCCAGTTAAACAATGGAACTTAAGCATGGAAGTTATTAAGAAACTAAATTTTAATTTTGATAGGGGACGCCAAGATAAATCAGTTCATCCTTTCACTGCTTCAGTATCATCTATGGATACAAGGATAACGACTCGTATTTGGGAAAATTTTCTTCCAGCTTGTTTGTTCGGAACGATACATGAATGTGGCCATGCACTATATGAAATGGGATTTATGGAAGAGCTTTATGATACTTTTTTAGCCGATGGAAGTAGTTTAGGTTTTCATGAATCTCAATCTAGATTATGGGAAAATATAGTTGGGCGCAGCAAAGAATTTTGGAATTATTTGTATCCAATTGCTCAAAAATATTTTCCAGAAAATCTAAATGGTTACCCTGAATATGAATTTTACCGATCTATTAATGTAGTGCAACCAACTTTTATCAGAGTAGAAGCTGATGAGGTGACTTATGGATTACATATTATATTAAGATTTGAATTGGAAAAAGAACTCATTAACAATAGTGATAATCTAAACATCTCTGAATTACCTGATATATGGAATTTTAAAATGGAAAAATTATTAAATATTACTCCTCCGGATGATGCTAAAGGTATTTTACAAGACGTGCATTGGTCTAGTGGAGCTTTCGGTTATTTTCCAACCTATACCTTAGGAAATCTTTATGCATCACAGATATATAATCATGCATTGAAGATGAATCCCAAGTTGCCTGAAGATTTTAAAAATGGGAATTTCAACAATTTACTAAATTATCTAAGAGAGAATATACACCAATATGGGAGAATTTATAGACCCCTTGATTTAATTAAGAAGGTAACTGGTGAAAAATTAAATCCTAAATATTTCATACAATATTTAGAAGCTAAATTTTACCCTATCTATGGAATATAATTCCTAATATTATGATAATTTTTAGGAGAAATTAATACTTATGCCAATTACAAAACTTAAAGAACATTTTGATGAAATTAATAAACTGAGAAATATTAGAGCACTTTTAAATTGGGATCAACAAACTTATATGCCTATTGATTCTAATCGGATAAGATCTGAGCAGACAGCTTTAGTTCAAGGATTAATTCACAATAAACTAGTCTCCTATAAAACTAAAAGGTTATTAGGACTAGCCAATAAAACAAAAAACCTAGACCTTATTGAACAAGCCTATCTAAGAGAAGCAATAAGGGATTATGGAATTGCTAAGAAAGTTCCTAATCGATTAATCAAAAAAATGGCTAAAGCTGCTTCATTAGGCCAGCAAGCATGGGAAAAAGCTCATAACGAGAACAATTTTAAGATTTTTCAGCCTTACCTCGAAAAAATAGTAGAAATAAAACGAGAGTATGCTAATAAGCTTGATATTGGTTCTTCTCTCTATGATTCCTTGATTGATTTATATGAACCAGATACCTCATCGGAATGGTTAACCCGAATTTTCAATAAATTAAAATTGAATATAATTGAGATTTTAAAAAAATTAAAATCTTCAAACGAGCACCCGGATCAATTAATTTTAAAAAAATCTTATGATCCACAAAAACAACTCAAATTCGTTTTAGAAATCCTTAATAAGCTAAATTTCAATTTTAATATCGGGAGATTAGATAACTCAATTCATCCTTTTACAAGTAATGTATCATCGATGGATACAAGAATCACAACTAGATTTAAAGAAAATTATCTGCCAACTGGAATTTTTGGGGCACTTCATGAGTATGGGCATGCGATATATGATATGAATTACATGGAACAAATCAAGGATACAATTCTAGCAGATGGAAGCTCTTTTGGATTTCATGAATCTCAATCTCAAATGTGGGAGTACATTATTGGCCATAGTTGGCAATTTTGGAATCATTGGTATCCAACTCTTCAAGAATATTTCCCCAAACACTTGACAAACTATCCTGAGAAAGATTTTTATCGATCATTAAATAGAGTTCAACCCTCTTTAATTCG
The DNA here is from genome assembly GCA_048941265.1 of Promethearchaeota archaeon. Lineage (GTDB taxonomy): Archaea > Asgardarchaeota > Lokiarchaeia > Sigyniarchaeales > SOKP01 > LW40-45. Next base: position 72,801 of record JBHLNT010000004.1, on the reverse strand, counting down.
AGTAGAGGCCGATGAGGTAACCTATAATTTGCATATAATACTCCGATTTGAGTTAGAAAAAGTGATTATAAATGAAAATTTTCCAATTTCAGATTTACCTGAATTATGGAATACTAAGATGGATGAATTATTGGGCATTATTCCATCAGATGATTCTAAGGGTATTTTACAAGATGTCCATTGGTCTGAAGGGATATTTGGATATTTTCCATCCTATATTCTTGGTAATCTTTATTCAGCGCAGATTTATTTTGAAATTTTAAAAAAACAACCTGAAATTGGGGATGAGATTAAAAACGGTCAGTACAATAATCTAATCTCGTATTTAAAAGAGAATATTTACCAATATGGTAAAATTTATCGCCCAAATTATTTAATAAAGAAAATTACAGGGGAATCTCTTAATCCAAATTGTTTTATTGAATATTTAAAGAATAAATTTTTTCAAATTTATGAAATACCAATATAATCATAGGCAAAAAGATATTGATAAAAAACATTATTTTTGATATTGGAAATGTCTTATTAACTTTTGAACCGAAAAAATTCCTATTACAATTCACAAGCGATATGGCCCGTATTAATAAATTCATTTCAAATATACCTGACAGTAAAATTTGGCTTAAATTGGATCGGGGTCTTATATTAATCGAGGATGCTAAAAATCTATTTTTAATCAAATATCCTAAAGAAAAAGAATTAATAACGCTATTTTTCGAAAAGTGGTTTGAGATTTTTAAACCTATTCAACAAAATATCGAAATTTTGAACAAGCTAAAGCAAAATGGTTATAAAGTCTTCGCCTTATCCAATTTTATTAAAGAATCATACGAGTTTGTTATAAATAAATTTAAATTCTTTTCTCTATTTGATGGACAGGTAATATCATGGAAAGAAAAGCTGATTAAACCTGAATTAGAAATATATGAAATCCTCTTAAATCGATATAAACTAATTGCCCAAGAATGTGTATTTTTAGATGATTATTCTGACTTTTTAGTCTCTGCACAAAACTTAGGCATGCACACTATATTAATTACCAAAAACATAGATTTGCAAACAGAACTGCGAAATTTAAATATTAATATTTAAGAAAAAAAAAATTAAAAATTCTCTATAATAATTGCTTCTGAGACTCCTCCACCACCACAAAGTGTTGCGAGCCCGTATGATACCCCTCGTTTTTTCATCTCATGAATTAAGGTTACGACAATTCTTGCACCCGTACATCCCACAGGGTGGCCTAAACCAATTCCAGATCCGTTGACATTTGTTTTCTCAATATCCCAATTTAATTGTTGGGCAACTGCTACATACTGAGCTGCAAAAGCTTCATTACATTCAACCAAATCAATATCTTTATATTCCATATTAGCTTGTTTTAAAGCTAATGGAGTGGAATACATTGGACCCATCCCCATAAAACGTGGATCGTTGCCAATCTTTGATATGGTTTTTATTTTAACTAGAGGAGTTAATCCTAATTCTTGTGCCTTAGCTAAAGTTGTTATGAGCGTAATACATGCTCCGTCATTAATTCCAGAGGAATTTCCGGCTGTAACGGTGCCGTCTTTCTTGAATGCGGGTTTTAGGTTCTTTAGATCTTCTATAGTAAGACCTGGCCTGAAGTGTTCGTCTTTATCATAGATATATGGTTTTCCTCTCATTGGTTTTACTTCAACTGGTAAAATCTCATCTTTAAAACTTCCTGAAATAGTAGCTTTTTCTGCATTATTTTGAGACCTTAAAGCGGCGTCATCCTGCATTTGCCTTGTAATTCCGTATTTTTCCGCTATATATTCCGCTGTCAGACCCATGATATATCCTGGCGGAGCAAAAACTTTGCTCCCTGCATGAAGACCCTCCATTAAACCACATTTTAATTCCGTATTGCCTAATCTTGCTCCAAAACGAGCGGATGGTAAATAATATGCTACATTACTCATCGCTTCAGTCCCTCCTGCTAAAATAAGCTCACCTTGACCTGCCATAATATCAGTCCACGCAGCTCTTATAGCTTCCATTGCGGAAGTACAAACACGATTAATTGTCATCGCAGGTACTTCATAGGGTATTCCAGCAATGAGAGCTGCGTTTCTTGCTACATTCATTTCTTCTTGGGGTTCCATACAGCAACCAGCTTTGACATCTGAAATTAAACGAGGATCAATAGTAGTTGATTCTATACAATCTTTTATTACAAACGAGAGTAATCTACTCGCATTGTAAGGTAAAAGCGATCCCCCAAATTTTCCAATCGCAGTTCTTTTAGCATACGCTATAACAACTTCTTGTTTTTCCATATTCATAATCCCCTAATACTTTTATTTAGAAATTTCTTAATAGTTATCTCTTTACTTTGGTTAATGTTCTTTTAATTAAAATTTTTTCAACTGCAAGGCATATATATATTTATATATTACTTTTGTTTTCTAAATAACTAAGGTATAAGTAGATACAATTTAAGATACTAAACTATTTGTAATTGAAGGTGTTAATTATATGGAATCTCAGTCATTGGATAGAACAAGTAATCAAATAAATATTAAATTCGTACTTCTTGGTGATGGTAATGTTGGTAAGACATGCTTAGTAAACTATTTTTTAAAAAAAACGTTTCTTAAACGATATATCCCCACAATTGGTTCAATTATCTTGAAAAAGGAATATAAATTAGATGATAATACTCAATTGAGGGTTAATATTTGGGATATAGGAGGTCAAAAATCATTTAATCCGTTAAATCCTTCATTTTATACTAATGTTGACGCCGCATATTTGGTTTTTGATTTAACAAGACCTAAGGAGAGCTTATCGGATATCAAAAAAGAGTATTTAAAAAATTTAGAAAAATATGCAACAGATTGTCAAACGATTGTGGTGGGGAATAAACTAGATTTAATAAATCTTGAAAAAGACTTAGAAAAAATAGTTAAAAAGTTATTTATGAGTAATGTCCCTTTAGTAATAACTTCAGCCAGAAGTGGAATAAATGTGGTTGAGACCTTCGAATTGTTAATATATAGCTTTTTACAAGAATATGAAAAAAATTATCCGGAATATTTCGGTGTGGCTACTAAATTTCTTAAAATTTTAGGGAAAGATGAAAATGATTTAATGAGCAGGTTATTAAATATAGGTGATGTTGATTCTTTAAAACTTCAAAAAGAGAGGTCAGAAGAAACAACAGCCTCCATGGAAGCGGAGGGGGATGATATAAAAGTTGAAGCTATAGTTAGTTCAGAATCAGAGGAACTTAGGATAAGCAAACCCATTCCCGCAAAGCAAGAAATGTTAAAAATTTCTTCAATTAAAAATGAAATTATCAAAGAATTTAATGAGAATCTCTCTAAAATTGAAAATTTGATACTAGATCTTAAGAAAACTCCAATTGATTCTTTAATTGAATCAATAGATACAACTAAAGAACAGATAGAAAGAATAAAAGAGGGATTTAAATCAAATTTGCAATCAATATTAAATTTAGATAGCAAAAATGCAAATTAAAAAAAAGAGGTAGAAAAATGGCAAAAAAAGATTTAGAAACACAGGGAAAGGATATTCAGAAATTAAAAGAAAAAATCGATAATATTGACCAAAAAATAAAAGATCAAATTAGCACATTTGAGAAAAAAATAGAAGAACAATTTAATACTCTTGAACAAAAATTTACTAATCAAGTCAGTGAAGTTATTAAAATGGTAGATGACCGAATTGGAGAATTTGATCAAAATATAAAAGCTATAGCAAATGATTTTGAGGTTAAGCTTAAATCTCTTGGCGAAAACATTCAAAATTTACAAAATAATCTAAACATATCTCAAGATAATATTCAAACCCAAATTGATGCCAAGGATGAAGTTTTAACTGATATGATCAAGAAGTTTGACGAGCAATTTACAAAAGATAAAAGGCATATAAATGAAGAATTAGAAACACTTAAAGGACAACAGGATGTACTCAAAATATCTTATACTGTAAATGAAAAACAGTTATTAGAAAAGATTGAAGCAATGATCTCTAGTGAAGTAAGAAATGCGTGCGGTGATAAAGAAAGAGAAATACTTATGAATATTTGGATAAAGGAGCTGAAGGGCATAATTGCGGATTTCGAGAAATTAAAGAAAATGCATCCTCAAGAATTTAATATTAAGATGAATGAAATTGCTAATACAATTGAAGTATTTAAACAAAAAGTTGTTAAATAAATAGAATAAAATAAAAGAGATTATGTACTTTCCCTTAAAGGGGGTACATAAACTTTTCTCATACCTTTTAATAACTCTATAGCTCCTTCAGGACAAAAATGAGCACAAAGTCCACACCCTATACAGCGAACTTTATCAACTTCTGCTTTATCATTTTCATTTAAACTAATGGCTCCGACTGTACATTTTTCTACACATGTGCCGCAACCTATACACAATTCCTCATTAACACTTGATAAATGATAAGTAGAATTAATTAATGGCAAAACCCCTTCACGCCATAACTCAAATGTGGCACAACAATCAACACAACAATTACATATGCTGGTTTCCTCCTTTGAAATATCAGAATGCGGATGAAATGCTTTATGCACTAAGCCTGCCTCTTCGGATGCTTTTAATAAATCTAGAGCTTCTTTTTTTGAAATCATTCTTTGGAAGCCTTGTTCAGTGCAAAATCGAGCACTTTTGCCAAATGTAAAGCAATTCTCTCTGAGGTCTGTTACATGACAAGGATCTCCTAAAAGATCTTTATGTTGACGACAAAAACAATGACCTACTGCGATATCATCGAATTTATCAATTAATTCCTCAATTTTCTGAATAGGAATAATTTCCTCCTCAGGAACTTCCACTTCTTTATTAATTGAAATCTGGATTTCTTCACCTGAAGCACCTTGTCCGATTACGGGAACTGTACGATCTATAGGGGGTAATTTTTTAAAGATCGGAACAAACATATCGTATTTATCATGAATTAATTCTTTTGCCTCATCGAATAATTTTTTAAACAATATGGCTAATCTCTTTTCTTGATTAGTGTACTTAATTTTTTCCATTAGGAGATATTCGAAGGGCCCAACCATCATCAATGGGAGAAGCCTGTAAACCATAATTCCTTGGCTATTTGGTTGATTAAAAATAACGCCCTTCTTAGAAAGATAATCCACATGCTTTAGAATCTCTTCTTCTGACATTTTACTGCTCTTTTTCAATTGTTCCATTGTTTGAGAAAATTTTCGTTTAAAAGCCATTATAAAATCAAGGTCTTCCTCTCTAATTATATACCTTATTATTTCCAATAACGTATCAGTTAAGGGAAACGGCAGTATCCCAGCCTTTATTATAACCTGAGCTGTTTTCTTATACTTTTCCTCTGACGACATCTTTAAAAATAATTTGTCTTTATAGAGATATTTAATTACAAATCAAATTAATCTTGTGAAAATAGTTGAAAACCTATGTTTAAATAAAAATTTAGTTTTATAGGCTTTCAAGTATTAAATTCGCTGCTAGTGTGCCTGTATACATTGAAACGGGATAACCCCCTAAAAAAGGTTCTAAAACCGAGTATATACCTACCATTAATAGTCTTTTTATCGGATTTTCAGTCAATAATTTCGTATTTAGCCTTATCTTTTTAATATCTCTAGACCATCCGGCAACAGAACCCTCATATCTCTGTCCCCAATCCGAATAAGTAAGAGGTGTAGCAATTTCCATGACTTCAACAGCGCTTTGTAATCCAGGCAATATATTTTCAACTGTTTTTATTAATTTGAACGCTAATTTACTTTTATATTCTAAATACCCTTCTTTTCTTTTTTTTTCACCCAATCTCCAAGGTTTAAAATGAGAGTAAGGCATATTTACTCTTAAAATGAGACTTTTTTTTCCTTCAGGAGCAAATTTCTCCGAATTATTTGACCATAAACATATTTCGATTTCCTTATTTTCAAAATTTTCGGGATCCTTAGAAATAGATTTATTAATTTTTGCTCGATAGAATAGATGATTTGCTCGCATTCTACTAAGATTTGCTTTTTTTGGATTGATCCCAAGATAAACACACAATTCTGAACCAGTATATGCCGTATTTCTAACGATATTTAAGTGGTCTTTAGGTAAATTTATTGGATTTATTAATTCTAAGAATACTTTTTTATAATCTGCATTTGCCACTACCCATTTCGAATTATAAATTTGATCATCAACGGTTTTAATTCCAATAGCGTTATTATTTTTAATTAACACTTCTTTTACTGAGGTATTTAGTTTTATTTTTCCACCATTTTTTATTACACAAGATTCATATAATAGTTGATTTATTCCATGAATCCCGCACGATGGAAACCAGATTCCCTCCTTAGACATCACATTCCACATGAACGCTAAATGTACCATATTCATAATGGGTTGAAAGGTTCCTTGGGAACCTAGCAGCCTTATGAGGTTATCATTTTTTATATATTTGTTTAGCAGATCTTTTGAATTGATTTCATTATATTTTTTAATAATTTCAAGCTCAGCTTTATGTGTCTTTAACATTCTCTCAGCTGCAATAACTTTTTTTTCTCCTATTAAGAAGTCTGGATGCCATTCATGCACCTGTTTTATTGCTTCAATAACATTATCAAGTTCATCAAAAAATAGATCTATTCCTTCTTTTTCTCTATTAAAATGCATCTTTAATTTTTCTCTAAAATTATTCCATTGTTGAGAATAAATCAAATCCAAATTTGGAGAGATTAGCTGGAAATGATTTCTTTCAAATTCAATTTCCTCTTTAACGTCCATTTCTTTTAATAAATCTTTTACTAATTTAGGAAAACTAAATGAAAGGGGTCCCATTGGAAATATATAACCCTTTCTTTTGAATATATGGCTTGTTCCACCAATGTGAGGTAATTTTTCAAGAATGAGAATTTTTTTCCTATTTTTTGCTAATTTCGCAGCACATGATAATCCTCCTACTCCAGCTCCTATAATAATAGTATCATACATAATTTAGCTCTTCTTTAAAGTTATTAAAAATTTATGAGATAAAAATTGGAATAGAATTTTTATTGTATTTTCTTGGTTCTATTTTTATTTAATAATTGTGAATTAAATAGTTTTAAATAAATCCTTTAAAACTATTAATTTATAAGATAAAATTATTCAAAGGAAGGAGTATTTTAAATCAAAAATATGGATAATGAGGATGAAAGTGAGGATGTTTGGGGGGCCCCTGTAGTTCCTCCCCCTCGTAAAACAACAACAATTCCCCTAGATTCAGAAGAATTATCCCCGGATCTATTAAAGAAGATTGAAAAGATAGATCCTAAAGATATTAAACCTGTTATCATCAAGTGTGAAAGATGTGATAAAAATGTTTTAATTCCGATTCCTATTGAACCAGTTTTAGAATCAGAAAAGAGAGAAGTTCTTATTAACTATGTTCATAAAAATAATAAGAATAATGATAAACATTGCTTAGTTTTTGAAGTCGATCATGATTTTAATATATTGTTACCTAAAGCTATTGATGTCATTATTTCTACTGTTTCTACTCCTAAAAAGGCAGATGATGAACTAAAGAAATCTTCAGCAATTCGGCATGTAATTATTAAATGTGATAAATGTAACGAAAATATTCATGTACCAGTTCCAAGAAAAATTATTGAGGAATCAAAATTACCCAAGACTCCAGTAACATACGTTCATAAAAGTGAGAATTGTGTGGATCCTCACTCTGTTGTCCTCTATTTAGATAACCATTTTCATGATAGAGACACTAGATTTCCTGATATACTTATTTTATATTTATTCCCTTATTGGTTAAAAAAAAATTATTGTTTTACAGAATAAGTAAGTAGTTGGAATTTTCAATTTACTCCAACATCAACACTAAATACCCTACAATCTTAGTCTTTTATTAATTACTTGGTTAATAATTAATGTTTTAATTATTTAATAAAATAGTAAAATTAGAAGATTTATTATTACAAATTTTTAAAGGTGGATAATTTATGGTAAAATGTTTAATTATTGGACACGGAGCAAGGGAACATGTTATTGGTGAGGCTCTTGTGCGAGGAGGTGCAAATTTATATTCATTTATGAGTTTTAAAAATGCAGGTTTAGAAGATTTAAGCCAAGATATCAGAATTCATTCTGAGACGGACTTTCAAGAAATTATAAAATTTGCTAAGAATAAAAATGTAGATTTTGCGGTTATTGGTCCTGAATCACCACTAGTTGTAGGGATTGTGGATGCGTTGGAAAAAAGCAAGATTACTTGTGTGGGTCCAAAAATAGAGGCTGCTCAATTGGAGGGTTCCAAGGTATTTACCAGAAATTTACTTGAAAAGTATAAGATTCCCTCTAATGTGAAAAGCAAAATGTTTAATTCTCTAAATGGGATTGAGGAATATATTAAGGATATGGGAGAAGAGAATATTGTTGTCAAACCTGATGGGTTAACTGGAGGAAAAGGTGTAAAAGTTTATGGAGACCATCTTTTTTCAAAACAAGATATTATAAATTATTGTGAAGAATTAATAAAACAAGGAGGAACATTTCTCTTAGAAGAAAAATGTGATGGAGAAGAATTCACACTTCAAACATTCGTTGACGGAAAGAATGTAATTGGTTCACCACTTGTTCAAGATCATAAAAGAGCTTATGAGGATGATGAAGGTCCAAATACGGGCGGTATGGGATCATACTCCATGGAAGATCATCTAATGCCCTTTATAGAGAAAAAAGATGTTGATAAAGCATTAGAAGATATGAAAAAGACGGTGGCAGCGGTTAAAAATGAGACCGGCATAATGTATAAAGGATTCTTATATGGTCAATTCATGAAAACTGCTAAAGGGTTAAAACTCATCGAATTTAATGCGAGATTTGGTGACCCTGAAGCTATGAATGTCTTACCATTGCTAAAAACAAATTTTGTAGATATATGTTGGGGGATTATCAACGGAAATTTAACCAATAATGTTGAATATGAAAAAAAGGCAACTGTATGTAAATATTTAGCACCTGAAGGATATCCTGTTTCTCCCAAAAAAGATGAACAAGTGATAATTAGTAAGAAAAAGTTAGAAAATATTGGAGCAAAATACTATTACGCATCAGTATATCGAGAGGGTGAAAATATATATACCACAACATCCCGTGCAATTGGAATACTAGGGATCGCAAATAACCTCGAGGAAGCTGAAAAAATTGCAGAAAAGGGTGTAGGATGTGTTGAGGGTAAATTATTTCATAGAAAGGATGTTGGTACTTTAAAATTATTACAAAAACGCATTGATCATATGAATTCCATCTTAAATAAATAAGATCTTTTGAACAATTTAATATATTTAAATTTTATATTTTATAATAATCAGATTATAATACGATTCCAATTATTTTTAACATGAATTATGGCGTGGCAAAAAGCAAATGAAAAGTATAATCAATTAATAAAACAATTATTTCATGATTCTGATTGGCATAAAAGGGCAGATGCAGCCCGAGAACTTGGATTGATGAAAGATGCAAGATCTGTAAATCTATTATGCAGAGCACTAAGAAAGGAAGAAGAATTCATGGTTCAAAATCGAATAATTGAAGCTATGGGAAGAATAGGAGATTCTAGAGCTACGATGAGGATAATTGAAGTGTTAGAAGAAGAAGTTGATAAACATCTAAGTGATAAATTTCGTCTAATCTTTATTATTGAAGCCCTATCAAACTTAAATGATAAAAGAGCTTTAGTCTCTATCGCTCCATTTTTAAACTCTCCCGATGAGGAATTAAAAGCATTAGCAGAAAAAGCTTTTGATAAAATAGAGCCTGAGTGGCATTTTATTATTGAAAGGGAAATGAAAAAAAAATCAATTGAAGAAATCTTTAAAATCAAATTTTAAAATGTCTGATTTTTGAAAATCTAATAAATTTTAAGAGAAATATGTAATACTAACTATAAGATTAAATATACATTAACAATAATATCTCAGTTATCCTTATTTTAAAGATTTTTTTAGATTTTCTTTATTAATTAAAATTAATAAAAAAAAGTAAACCAAAATTAAAAAAACCATACTTGAGAGAACAAATTGAGCGGAATAAATCACTAATCCTGCTCCAGTTGGAGCAGGAGGAAGTACGTTTATTAGTCCAAATACAAAAATGAAAACACATAAATATAAAAAATTTGATGCTAGAAAAAGCAAGGATAACATGCTTGCATTCAATCCTTGGTGGTATGATTTTTTCATTAATAAATAACTAATGACTTTAAGCAAACCTGTTATTGCTAAAAGAACATCAAAGATAATTCCGAAAACGGTATATTTATAATATCCATGATTGATATAAACATAAATGTAAAGATCGATAAGTAGAAAACTTCCAAGAGTAATTAAACCTAAACCAAAGAGCAATTCTACAATGATTAGTCGTCTTAAAAATTTTTTCGGAGATTTTATTTCAAACATAAAAATCATTATAATTTTTAATTTGGCGGTATTTGATATTAAATTATCCTGAATTTATTTTGAAGTATTTTTTTTAACAAAAATAACTGTTGCTATTTATAGGATTTCTAGATTAATAAATTTTTAAAGAGGTATTAGAGTCAAGAAGTTTTATTAATTCTAAAAATCCATAAAGAAAAAAACTATATAGGACAAGGATGAATTTATTTAAAAGATTAAATAAGATCGATTTCTAAAAATAATTAAAAACATATAGATTGAGACCAAGGAAACAAAGCTTGAGAGTGCAAATTGAATCGAATAAATTATTAGCTCTCCTCCAGTAAATATATAAATAATTTCAAATATAAAAATCAAGGTACTTAAATAGAGAAAATTGATGGTAAGTAAAATAAAGGATATCATGCTTAGATTCAATCCCTGATGATTTGATTTTTTTAACAATAGAAAACTTATGAGTTTACAAAAACCTATTATTATTAGAATAACATAAAAGCTAGTTTCGAAAATGGTATATTTGTAATAACCTCTTTTATTATAAAGATAAATGTAAAGATTTAGAAGTAGAAGATTTCCAAGAGCGATTAATCCTAATCCAAGGATCATTTCTACAGTTTTTAGTTGTCTTAAAAACTTATTCGGAGATTTAATTTCCATCATATTAGGAATTGTAATTTTAATTTTATAATATTTGAAATATAAATTATAAAGAAATCTTTAAATTTAAATTTTAAAATGTCTGATTTTTGGAAATCTAATAGTTTTTAATAGCAATATGTAATACTAACTATAAGATTAAATATACGTTAAGAATAATATCTCAATTATACTTATTTTATATATTCTTTAAGATTCTTTTTATAAATAAACAATTAATTAGCATAAGTGGTTTAATATGTTAAAAATAAAAGTGATAAAAACTTATCTTACTTCAATAATTATTTTGAATTTATTTTATGGGCTACAATTTCTATTTACTGGAGTAGTATTTCTAATCATTAGCTCATTTAGAAATATTTATTTATTATCTGCTATCTTTTTTATAATTTTGAGTCTGATCGCGTTATTGAACTGCTTATTTATCTTAAAATCAAATATAATGGGCATAAGATTGACAGTTTTAAATTTTTTGATTTATAGTGTTTTATTATTGCTTGGATTTATCTTTTATTCTTATCTTGAGTTTTCTTCGTTTGATTGGGAGTCATCAATTTTATGGAAAACATTAAATGGTTTTTTCATAATGGTAATTTTTTTTTCTAATTTTTCATCTTTATTCGTAATTATTATTTTTGAGAAATATTATAATCCAATCATTTATAATTTCGCAGTTCTAAATTTTTTTCATGCACTCTTACTAATAGTAATAGCGTGTCTATTATTTAAAAAATATAATGAAATTGAAGATTTTTTTAATGAAAAATGCAATTCTTAAACTTTATTTTATTGTTGAGTTTTTTTTTGCGATTCTTATTATTTTAAAATAAAAATAGGAAAAGTAGAACGTTTAAATTTTTTTTCTTATCATGCTATTCAAATGCAACAACTAGTAAGTAACTTTTTAAATAAACTCAACTCTGAAGATGAAACTCCGTAATTCGGTATCTGATAATAACGCAAGCAGCCTGGAAAGATAAGAGATTTAATGAGTATGCAAATGAAAATCATAACGATTATTATTATGAAAACGCACTGGCTATAGAATATTATATTAATCCAAAAGATATAGGAGAGGATTTTTATATTAATACTCTGATTAAAGATAGTTCAGAGGCTCTAAAAGATTTCATGATTGAAAATGACAAATATATCTGTGATAATGTTGATTTTGTCTGTCATTCAATGGGAGGAATTAAGTTCTAATAGTAGGTTTTTAAATGGTTTACTCTTTCTGAGTATTTAAAAAAATATTTTATCAACATTATTAATGATTTCTATTTTCAAAATTAAATGAAAGAAAAAAATAAGTTTTTTGGTTAAATTCCTTTAAAGCCGCTTTTCTAACAATTTTCTCCTGTTTGCTAAAGCAGTTTCTTTAGTAATATTATAGAAGTAGATAAAAATAATTATCCCTATCAAAATAATTACCATCGGAATTAGAGACATTTGTAGCTTTAATCCAAATCTTGCAAGTTCAGTTTGATTTTTTCCCCTCGCGGGAATATATCCTGAATTAGCACTGACAATCGCGAAAATGAGGGCTTGAAAAACATAACTAAAACCTGTAAATATTCGTAATATCCCATTATATGTTCCCTCCTCCCTTTTATTCGAGAGTAAGACGCTATTATCAATTGCTTCGCTCGATACAATAATATAAGTTATGCCTTGCCCCCCAGCAGCTATTCCAACTAAAAAAAATGCAATAGTTAGTTCAATTATATCTTCGATAAAAAAGAATATTAAATAAAAAATGGCAAACAAAATTAAGCTCGTTAAGTAAGCTTTTTTGGCTCCAAATTTCTTTATTATTTTGGCAAAAATTGGAATAGAGACAATACCCCCCGCGATTGCCATTAATGACGGAAATATGATCGCACTATACTCCAAGCCTAGGTAATGTACTATAAAAAAATCCAACCCTGCAACCAGACACATTCCGGCGATTGACCAAAAAAATACCGCCATAGTAAATGCCATCCAATTTCTATCTTTTAATACCCGAATCACCACCTCTTTGACAGGAGAGGTACCTTTTCCAGCTTCATCTAAAGCTGCTCGAAAAATTCTCATATCCTCAGGTTCGCGTGCACCAAAGCCAAACGGAAGCATTAAAGTATAAGTAATAATTACAATTGTTATAACAGTAAAAATATAAGCCTGAATTGATGTAACTCCACCATAAATGACTAGCAATAATGGAATAAGGATTGCACCTAATAAACTGCTTATTATACTAATAACTTGCCCTATATAGCCCAATTCTCTTCTCTGCTCATCTCCACGGTACATATCGGGGATTAAAGCGTTAATATTTACTTCTGCGATAGTCCTAAATGATTCATATACGCACATTAAAAGTATTAACCAAAGAGAAGCTATAATTACTGCATCTGGGTTAGTCACATTCCCTTTAGAATCAACTTGTATCAGAACAATAGGTATAAAGCACAAGACTAAAAAGAGAGGAGCAACAATCGTCCCGAGCATTATCCAAGGAAAACGTTTACCATATTGCTTAGTAAATTTCTTTGATCGATCAATAAGATAACCTGTAATAGGGTCGTTTGCACTGTCAATAATCGAGTAAACTAAATAAATTAAAACTATTGTAAACTGAGGTATTAGTAGTAGTGATACTGCAAAAAATTGAATACGATTCCACATTGTATAAAGTATGCCCCCTATAATGATATGCAGTTGAAAAAGCACCATTTTTTTTGAACTTCTTTGGGGCACTTCTAAGCGTTCTCCTCTATTTTCAGTAATCAATTCGCCCATTATATATTCTCCATTTTTATTTTTGCTTTAGTTTTTTTTTAATATTTATTATTTATTTAAATCAATATATATAATCGATTAATCTAAGGCTTTTTGAGAAAAAAAATATAGTCAAGCTTTCAAAATACCTCTACATCTCTCATTAAAAACTCAATGTTTAGATATTGTTGAAAAATGTCAAAAAAAATAAGTATCAAAGATTATGATATTATTATAATTACAGTAAGATTTAGTAAAAAAATTTAAAAATATTAAAAATAATTTCAGTGTTTTAGGTGATGTAATTGAAAACTGAAAAAGCCATAATACTTCTTAACAATTTAATAGAAGAAATAAAAGGAACACAATATGATCAAAGAAATGGAGTAATTGAAAAAGCAAATATGGTTGTTAGAAAAATTTTTGGAAGTGATTCTTTGAATTTTAAAGATTTTAATAATATACAATATGGTCCAGTTGCTGTTACCTTTGGCGATTCACATCACACCTTTACTAGTAATTGGGAGAAATATGATAAAAAAACAATGATTTCTAAGTTATCAGCATACACTGAAGAACTAAGATTAGATCTTGATGACAATACTGCAGAAATAGCTAAGAAAAACTATTTTCCAAATCAAGTTTTTATTGTACATGGAAGAGATGAAGAATTAAAGGAAAAGATTAAAAACACGCTAATTAAACTTGATTTAGAGCCTATAATTTTGCATGAACAGGCAAATAAAGGAAGGATAATACTTGAAAAATTTGAAGATCATTCAAATGTAGGATATGCAATTGTACTTTTAACTCCAGATGATAAAGGAAGTTTAAAGAATGATTCAACTTTAAAAGAGAGAGCAAGGCAAAATGTAGTATTTGAATTCGGATTTTTTATAGGGAAGTTAGGAAGGGATCATGTCTTCATTTTATATAAAGAGTCAGAATCATTTGAAAAGCCATCAGATATAGATGGATTAGTTTACTGTAATTATGATGAAAAAGGAGCTTGGAAAATGAGGTTAGTTAAAGAAATGAAAGCTATTGGATATCAGATAGATGCAAATAAATTAATATCTTAAAAGTAAATTCTAATTTCTAATATAGATTCCATTCTCTTTTGCCATTTGTTTTACTTCCATTAAAATATCTGATATGACTATTTCTGGATTATCTGGATTTGTTAAAAAATCTTCCCAACTTCTATGAATAGAAATAACTCCTGCTTCAATTCTAATTCCTGAACCTATGAATCTTATGCTATTTTTACTCTCAAATTCTCTAATCTCCTGATAAGTTTTTAAATATCCAATTTCTGCATATATTTTTGTTAAAAATCTATTTGCTTTACGCAATTGAAATATATCAGTATAGCTATTTTTATAATACAAATAATTACTATTGTCAACTTTTTCTTTAAAACTTAATAACATTTCATTTAAGATATCCTTTAAAATTTCATAGAAGTGAGAAAAAAGGGATTTTTTAAGGGACAATCTTAGAGTTAAATCTTTTATAGTTTTATTTTGTCTCCAATTCCAATAAAAGAATCCAATTATCCAAATAATAGAAATTGTTAGATTAAGATAAGCAATTATTAAATAATCATCCGCCATAATCTTTTACTCACATATCCTTATTTTTGAAATCATACACTAATAGTATCCATTCCAACTTGGATGAGAACGCTCAGTTATGCTTATCCATTCAGCAATTTCATTAATTTTTTCTTGTAATTGATCTTTATTCAATTCATCAGCTTGTTCCCATAAAATTTCTAAGATTTCTGGCAAATCATGTGGATAGGAAATAAAATCTTGTCTAAAATTTCTATATAAATATGGTTCTCCCTTTTGGTCGCAATTTCCAGTATGAACCAAAAATTTTATGTGCCACCCATTTGATATTCGTGATATTTTATAAGTATCGTACTTACCATGTCTTCTAGAGTAGACTCTAAAATCCAATTCTTCTTTCATTTTCATTTATTCACTAAAATTTGCATTATTGGTTAAAAAACAGTTTTTCAAGTATAAAAGTGTGAGGGACCTCTGATTTTTTATAATTTATTATGTTGAATAGATGAAAATTAAAAACCTAAGACGAGTGATAATTTAAATACGATGGTTATAAACAAATATTCGAAGTTAAAAACTTTTAATTTAGAAGATTTGAATATAATTCGAATTGAAAAAAGAAAATTTTGAAAGATTTAAGACGGTACTATTTAGATGGATGATAAAAAAAAAGTATTGGAATGTCCTGCTGAGGAAAATTTTTGTTTTATTAATGATGTTGTAAATAAAGATTCAAACTATGAGAGTAATTGTCTTCAAAATAATATTAAACAGATATCTGATATATTTGCGCCCATTAATACTATCAGTGTAATTAATAAAGAAGTCTCTATTATCCAAATATCAAGAGAAGAAGTTGAACTTCGATGGTATGAAAGCTTTAAGCAAAATTATGAAAAACTATACCCCAGTCTATTTGAGAAAATAGAAATTATTCTTGAAAACCTAATTAAATCACATAAATATCCTTTATATCTTAATGAATCAAGTCCGAAATTTGCTATAAAATACTTATCTATATTTAAATCTCAGAATCCCGAAACTGGAGAAATAACCATCAGAGATTATGTAACAAGAGATCTAGTAGGAGATAAATTGTTTGAAGATATCTTAGATAAAAAAGCATATGGTGCTATTATCTATAGGTGGCGATATTTATATGATTCAGAAAAGAATAGGTATTATTTAGGTATTACTGTTGAAACAGAGGAAATCCGATTTGCTCAACATATTGCTGACTCAATAATCAGATATTTAACAGAAAAATCTATGACTAAAAAAGCTGAAGTCATTATTCAGGCTTTAAAAACTCACGGTTTGACAGATTTGGATTTTAAGTATTATCATTCACAAATTTCCAATAAAAAATTTTATGAGATAGGAGATGCGGTGATGCCATTGGTTAAAGAATGCGAATATTTGTTCGAAAAGGAAGTTCTTGAAATACACAAATCTATTTCAACTGCAATTCATAAAGAGAAACTATATACAAATGGTCTTATTGATAGAATAAACTATAAGATTAATGGGCTTAACGAAATTCATGGAGGTGGTGGTGGTTTAGGTATTGAATTACCAATGTATGATATAAGCATGATGATAACTTTTGGATTCGAATATAAAACAATAAAAGAATATTTGTTGAAATTTTATAACATAAAAGTTTCAGTAAGGCAGATTAGAAAAAGAATTTCATCTTATTTCTCTGGAGATTATAATAAGACCAGTAGATACATTGCGAATGAAGAGTTCTTAAAGCCTGTCATTGAAAATTTACTATATGAGTGCTTTCTTTGCAAATTGGATGAAAAAAAGTATCTAAAAATAATAAAGTTTTTAAAATCTATAAATGAAAAAGAAGATAAACTAAAGTTAAAAACTTGGTTTTGGTCATTCTATAGGGGAGATATCGACTTAGATTTTATATATTGGGAAAAAATCATAAAGGATAGTCATTCCGTAACCTTGGCTTGCAAAGTAATAGGCATGCAAGTAGTAAGGGATTCCACTG
>JBHLNT010000004.1:0-55321 GCA_048941265.1 Promethearchaeota archaeon | reverse complement strand
AAAGGATAGTCATATTAACACCCTGAAAGAATGGATTATCAAGAATAAAAGATACTATGGTTTTTTAAGATCTGCTTGGATTGAATGGATAATTAAACGTATACCATTAAAAAAGATTTGTAAGGAAACAAATCTTTCAAGAAAGCAAGTAAAACGCGCTCGTAAGACCCTAAATTCCACAGAGATTCTGCGTAAATTTCAAATATATATCACAATAAAAAATCGAAAAGAAGGTATATCTTGGAAAAAGATATATGAGGATAAACTAAATTATTCTGATTTTCACACTACAGATATAAATGGTATTAAATGTGGACCAGATTTCTTTGAGAGGATATTTCAAATACCATTCAATAAATTAAAATTTGAAACTTACTCAGATATAGACCTTGATAAATTTTCCAAATGGAATAAGATTGATTTCTCAAAATTTGTTTGAATTGAGTTTTATTTCTACTTTAATAGAAATCTTTTTTAAAATTTTCTTCATCATTCCACTAAAAGAAGATATTTTTACTTAGTTATGAGAAAACAAAATGTTTGCTTGTTTGATTTAGAAGGTCCGATATCCGTTATAGATTTTGCCGCCGAAATCGGCAGATTATTAAGCAAAAAGCCTGAATTAAACTTACAAAATTATGATATGGGTGAATTTTTCTTCATGATTTCCAATTATGATGATTATATTATTGATATTCCTGGAGTTAAAGAAAAATTAGGTATTCCTGAATATCAGCCAGGTGATACATTAAGAATTATGGCACCCTTGTATGTTGCGTGTTTTTCGGATAAAGAGCTCTTAAGGTTGGCAAAACAAAATTTAGGTTTATTACCGGGATGTAAAGAATTAATGAAAATTCTTCATAAAGAGTGGGATGTATACGTTATCTCAACTAGCTATACTCAATTCGCTCACACCATAACTAGTGCTTTGGAAATCCCAAAAGATCATGTGTATTGCACTGATTTACATATTGAAAAATTAAAAAAAGGATTAACAGGTATTGATAATACAATAGACATCTTAGTAAGAGAAATCTTTCAAAAATATCTAGATAATAATAAAGAACTTAATTCTGTTATTGAAGATTTAAACTCTTTTTTTTGGAAGGGAAAAGAATCTGATTATGTGAAGATCATGAATCATGTTCAAGTTAGAGGAGGGAAAAGGAAAGAGCTCGCTGTAGAAGATATCTCCAAAAGAACAGGAGTAAATATATCTAACATGATTGCTTTAGGAGATTCTATAACAGATATTAATATGCTTCAGCGATTGAAAGATGAAGATGGTATATCGATTTCATTTAATGGAAATAGGTTCACAGCTGAGCGAGCTAATATTGCTATTACCACTCCAAATAATTTGGGAGTACTTCCCATATTTGAGTCTAAAGATAATATTGAAGAATTCTTAAAATCTTGGGAAGCAGATTATCCAAATTTTTTGAATAATCCGAAAAATATCAGGAATGGGCTCATTTCGAAAAACTGTAAAGATTATTTTATAAAGTATAATTTTATTCCTGAAATTGTCAATTTGCTAAATAAATCAAAAGATCAGTTAATTGATATTATCTCAAGGCAGGAAAAAATGAGGAAAAAAGTACGAGGGTGGGCTGGAAAGCTCGGCTAAATTTTCACTTTTACTCTGGGGTCATTTCTTTTGGAAACATCTTTTTATAAGTTTTAATCCCAGATAAGTTAGTTTTCAATCTCATTAATGAAATAAAGATTATCGCAATAGTTAAACAAAAATAAGAGATGAATATTAATAATCTGATGAGGGGGTGTAAATTTAGAAGCATTAAGAAAAAATTAAGGTAAAATAGAAAAAAAATCGTCGTCAATATAATGAATAGATAAAATAAATTTAATTTTTTAAGTTCTGGTAAATATTGATTATCCCTTAATTTATCATAACAGCTACAACATATAAGAGGTATTTTGATTCCGTAGACTTCTTCATTATATAATTTGTAAATAATCGTGAACATTCTTTCAATCCTATTTCGGCATAATTGGCATTTAAAATCTCTTTTTTTTTGCCTTGTATTTTCAATGTGATCTATTCTTGATTTATTAAAATAACATTCATTATAGACGTAGTGAGTGCATGTTAAACATGTCAAATTTTTATCTAAATATATATCTTCGAAATAATCTTTATTCGGATCTATAAACTGTATATAATCACTATGAAATTTACAGATAACTCTATTTCTTTTATCAATTTCGAATTCAGGTTCTATTAAAACCATTTCTGTAATAAATAGTGCATTTTTTTATTTATTCTTGTTTATATTAAATTTTATTAAATTATCCGATATAAAAAAAAATTACAAAAGGAACATAATATCATAATTAAAAATAATTTAATACTCATCTAAAAGAGAGAATTAAAAGCTTTTTATTTGATTTAATAATTTATTTATTATTAATTAATATTGAAAATTAAGATATGCAATAATTTTTAAAATTGGAAAAATGAAAGTTTTTAATATATCTTAGCATATATTGATTCATTAATCGATATTGATTAATAATTAACATTAAATATAAAAACTAACGAAAAAAAGGTCGAAATTAAAAATGGTTGACGAAGCATTAGCAAATGAAGTAAGAAAATTGCGAGATGAAGGGATGAGTGATCCTAAGGATGTCATGAAAATCTTCGAGCTCATGAAACAGGCATCTGCCGAAATTGATGATTTAAAGGAAGAACTTGAAGATATTGATCAATTTATTGGCCAGATGGTCGTTGAAGATAAAGACTTTAAATGGTGGGTCAAGATCGGCGATGGTGCCTTTGACTACGGCGAAGGCGAGGGAGAAGATCCATCCTTTACCATGACAGCAAATTGGGAAACCATGAGCGGCCTTATGTCCGGAGAAGTTGATGGTACAAGTGCCTACATGTCTGGCGACTTGAAAATAGAAGGCAACTTACAGGACACAATGGCTTATGGTGAATATTTAGCATTCGCCGCAGAAACTTTACAAGAAATGGACGAAGGCTAATCCAAACATTTAAAAAATTAATTAAATTTATTCCATTTTTTTTTATTTACGTTGTTTTGTTAAATTTTTTATTTTTTTTTAGCTTATTTTATTTATACTTTTTAACAATAGGATTCGAAAATTGTTGAAAAATGCCTTATGGAATGAATAGTAAAGTTCTGAATATTAATTTAGCTTCAGAGAAATTCGCTGAAATTGATTTAAACGGTGAGATTTTTTTTAAATATCTTGGGGGTAGAGGATTAGGTATCAAATTATTTTCTGATAATGTTCCTAAAAATATCAATCCCTTATCAAAAGAAAATATGTTAATTTTTTCAATAGGTCCCTTGACGGGGAGTGTTGCTCCCACAAGTGGAAGATTTTCTTTAGTTACCAAATCTCCGTTAACTAATACGATATTTCATTCAAATTCCGGTGGATTTTGGGGACCCTATTTTAAAAAATGTGGTTATGATAGCTTAATTATTACAGGGAATTTATCTTCAGCAAATAAAGGATATCTCTTAATTGATGATTATGATAAAATAGAAATTAAGGATGCTGAAAGTTTATGGGGTCTTAAAACATCTGAAACCCTAAAAGAGATTCAGAAAAGAGAGGGAAAAAATTGTCAAGTATTATGTATTGGCCCAGCTGGAGAGAATTTAGTAATCATCTCTTCTATTATGAATCAAGCGAATAGAGCCTTCGGACGTGGGGGTGTAGGTGCTGTAATGGGTTCAAAAAACCTAAAGGCAATTGTAGTCAAGAGTGGAAATAAAAAATTCGAAGCAAAAAACAAGGAACGTATGAAAAATTTAAGAATTAATGCCATTGACAAGATAAACGTAGTCCCTATAACATCACAAGGATTATCATTATTTGGAACTGCCGCGTTAGTTAAGGTTATTAATCAATTTGGTATGTTTCCTGTGAAAAATTTCCAGTCTGCGTTTACAGAATCAAATAAAATTGATTTAATTAGTGGCGAATATTTAAGAGAAAAATTTTTAGAAGGTAATGAAGGTTGTTATAACTGTATTATTCGATGCGGTAGAATGACAAATACAGGCGAAAAAAGAGGAAAAGGTCCCGAATATGAATCATTATGGGCTTTAGGACCTTTAACGGGGATATTTGATTTAAAATCGATTACTCACGCTAATTATTTATGTAATGAATATGGTTTAGATACGATGTCGACGGGTTCCACTATTGCATGTAGTATGGAACTTCAGCAAGAAGGATTATTGAATGAAAATACTTTAAAATTTGGAAATAAGGAAGCTATTTGTGATTTAATTGAGAAAATAGCATTTAAAAAAGAGATTGGTGCCGATTTAGCTGAGGGTTCATTAAGATTATCCAAGAAATATAATGGAGAGTCTTACGCCATGCAAGTGAAGGGGATGGAAATTCCAGCATATGACCCAAGAGGAGCATTTGGTCATGCACTAAACTACGCAGTAAGTTCACGCGGAGCTTGTCATTTAACGGGCTTTTTAGTCGCATCAGAAGTCCTGGGAGTTCCTAAGAAGATTGATAGATTTTCTGTTCGAGGCAAATCAGATCTATTATTCTTAAAGCAAAACCAAAGTGCCGTAGAAGATTCTCTAATCGTATGTAAGTTTGTAGGATATGCATTAGGTTTTGAATTTCAAGCTCGATTTTTAAGTGCTTTATTAGACAGAAAAATTTCAATTACAGATCTTATAACTATTGGTGAAAGAATATATACTTTAGAGAGGCTTTTTAATGTAAGAGAAGGTTTTTCACGAAAGGATGACACGTTACCGAAAAGGTTTCTAGAAACACCATTGCGAGAGGGCCCTTCGAATAACAGAATTGTCCCACTTGAAGATTTATTAGATGAATATTATGAAGTGAGACATTGGGATCGTAATGGAGTCCCAACAGATGAATTATTGGACAAGTTATCTCTCGAAAAATTAACATAATTTAGTATGCAATTTAATTACCAAATTTAGATAAAAAGATTAAATTTTGTAAAAGTCATTTCTAAATAAAATAATATACCGGTAATGAAAAATGTCTAATTATATCTTAAAGGACCGAATGAATGATTGGGGACCATTTGAAGAAAAAGAATCAAAATGGCTGATTTTTACTGTAGGAAATCCTTATGAGGGACACGGATTGGCATTATCCAGAAATATTGATGATCTTCATGCTAAAAAATCTGCAAATGATTTAGAATTTCATACGGGACAGAGATATGTCGCCCATATACCTTATACCACCGATCGATGCGGAGATCTAGCAAAGGATTGGGCTCCCTTTTATATTCCGTGGGATGAATTCTACAGAAAATCAATTGATTTCATGCGCTATTTTATAGAGATTATTCGAAATAGAGGTGAAGATGTTACTAGAGTTATGCTAATTACCGGTCATGGAGGAAATGGTAATCTTCTAGAACGTAAATGTCAGAAAGAAATACAAAAGGAATTAGACGTAAAAAAATTTATTGCCATTACAGCATTGGTTTCCAGAAAGAATGCAGTCCGTGTTTTAGAAGAAGTAAAAAAATTAGCCTATGAGACCATTGAAAAAGAAGGTCCCCAATATGGATGTGATAATGGAGATGATTTAAGTGATTTTTATACTAAATTACTTTTATCTGCGGGTCATGCTTCACATGCAGAACATAGTTTAGGGGCAGCGTTAGGCGCTTGCGATATGAATAAAGTAGGAATAATGAATAAATTATTAGAAAAAAATTTCGAAGAAGCATTAAAAAAATGGCCCCCCATAGGAGGTCTTGGAGGATACTTATTAGCAGGAGGAAAATACACTGAAGCATTGGGAACTGAAGATGATGATAAATATGGTCTTTGGAATTGTTTAAACGGACTTAAATCTCTAAATAATGGGAAATTAGTTGTGGTACCCGAGTTGGGTGCTCTTATTCACCGCATCAGTCTTGAAACTAAAACTCAGATTATTAATAAATTTTTATAATACCCTTTTGTTGTGTTTTTTTGAATTCTAAAAATTATTTTCTAATTACTCTAAAACCAAATATATTAAAAATTAATAAAGAAATTAAAATTTCGAAAATTATATTTTAAAAAGTTAATAGAGAAGCAAACTTGTGAAATAATATGATTGATCAAGAAACCTATAAGCAATTTAAGATTGTAGGTAAAGTTTTGACAGATCATAGATATAATACCAGTCATTCCGGCAATATTTCGATGAGGGCTGGTGGAAAAATTCTCATTAAACGCCGAGGTGCTATGCTGGGATTTTTAGAACCGGAAGATATTATTGAAACTGATTTATACGGAGCAGATTCTGGTATTATGTTATCGAGTACTGAAACAGATGTACATCGTCAAATCTATTTAAATACGGATGCTATGGCTGTGATTCATGCTCATAATCCCTTTTGTGTAATCCTTTCACTTATAGAAGATGAAATCACCTGCTTAGATGCTGAAGGAATTTACATGTATCGAAAAATACCCATTATCGAAGTGGAAAATCCCGCAGGTCCAACAGATGCCGCTAGAGAGGTTCCGAAAGTCCTTAAGAATTATCCTATAACCGTTGTGAGAGCCCATGGAGTATTTGCTAAAGGGAATACATTATATGACGCCCTTCAAAATGTTACGGGAGCGGAACAATCCGCAATGTTTAGATATTATACGATGCTTAGTGGAAAACCGTTAAAAAGAGATTATTCAAAAGAAAAATTTTTCTCTGAATGGTAATTACTTCGAATTACTTGACTTTCTTTAAATATTGAATGTATTATCAATTAGTTGAATTAATCATCGATAACTTTCATTAATAATTTGGAAATATAATTTCTAACAGAAAGTAAATTCTATTTTTTAGTTTATTTCAACCATTTTTATTGTTTTAACTGCCACAGGACCAATCAATCCTGATGGCATGAATTCCTTTCTACTTTTATGATTTATCAAGTTTTCACCTCCTTTTTCACCGTAACCATTTAAACGATTTCTAAGCGTTGGAGTTATCTTTATTTCAATATCGTTTTCACCACTTTTTATATAAGGTGTTATATCAACTTCATATGGATTTACCAACAAAGGTTCTGTGAGGGAACTATTGATTCTTACTGTAGCGACATCATGAACTCTTCCAATTGAGAGAATAAATTTTAGGTCATTTTGGATGTTTTTTTCTTCTATACTAAATTTTGTAGTATAAACCCCTTTACTAGAACAATATTTTAATTTTTCTATCCGAACTACTTCTGATCTAATGATTTTAATTTTCTTTTTTCATAATTAATGAGTATGTTTTTTTAAAATCAATATTATTTAGAACTTATTTAGAGGGTATAATAGTAAATTGATAATAACCAGAGCCAATTTCAAAAATGATATAGCTGTCCTTCACTTCTTTATATTTAAGACCATCTACACTCTCGAAAGAATTTCCATCTTTCCATATTATAGCGTTTCTTTCCTTGATTTCACTTTCTTTAATTGGAATTGGAATCCACATTTCGGAACCCGATCCTACAGGTATTTCCACTATAATTTTTAGGTTTTTATAATTTTTCTCCCAAGAACAATGAATTAATCCTTTTATCGTATTTAGAGATGCACTACTATATTCGACATCTGATGGAATATATGGTTTAATTCTAATTTTTTTCCACCCTGGTTCTAGCGTAGAGATTCCAATAAGTGATTTGTAAAACCAACTATCTACAGATCCCAACATTATATGATTATGAGAATTCATTCCACTTCCCTCGAGTTTCTCCCATCTTTCCCATAATGTTGTGGCACCTTCTTTGATCATATAGCCATATCCCGGATAACTTTCTTGAGTTATAATTCTATAAGCTACATCAGCATGTCCATTTTCTGTTAAAACATCCCATAAATACCTTGTCCCTACTATACCAGTGTCAATATGGTAATCATGATCTTCAATGATACAATGAAGTAGTCTTGAGAGTACTTTTTTTTTTTTCTTTTCCGGAACCATATTCAAAAATAACGGAAGGATATTTGAAGTTTGACTAATTGTTTCATCTACTAGAGAATGCTTAGGGATTACATAATAATCTTTTAAAAATTTTCGATTGTATGCCTCTTTGATTTCTTCTGATCTCTTATTTAGATCCTTATAATCTTGAACTTTTCCTAGAATTTGAGCAATTTTTGAAAGTATTAAAGTGTCATGATAATAATACCAAGTACAAACATGTTCAATTGGGGTTTTCCTTGAGACAATACTCCCCGGAGGACACCAATCTCCGAATTTTCCAAACTTATATAATATATTCTCTTCAGTGTTTCTATGAAGAAAATCTACATATTTCTTCATTGATTCATAATTGTCTTCAAGAATTCTAACATCGTTATAATACCAATATAAATACCATGCAATTGTAATATATGCTGTACCCCATGCGGGATCTGCAGGATAAAAGGGCCAATAGGGAGGAACGACATCAGAAAGAGCTCCATTTTCTTTTTGACAATATCTTATATCATTTAGAAATTTTGTATAAAAACCCACAGTATCAAAATTAAATATTGCTTCTTCAATTGTTAGTTGTGCATCTCCCATCCACCCATGTCTCTCGTCTCTTTGTGGACAATCAGTAGGTATACTCATAAAATTACTTAATTGACCCCATATAATGTTTTTATGTATTTGATTAATTAGATTATTAGAGCAATAAAAATTACCAATTTGAGGAACATCAGTATGAATAAAAAGGGCTTCGACACTATTTAATATAGGAACTCCAGGAAAACCAGTAATTTCAATATATCGAAATCCATGGTAGGTAAAATGAGGTTCAAATACTTCTTCTCCTTCGCCTTTTAATATATAGACATCAGTTGCCTTAGCTAATCTATTTGTAGCAGTGTTCAGATTTCCCTTATGATCTACAATTTCGGAATGTCTAATTATAACTTCTGTATCACGTGGACCGCGTACTTTTAATCGAATAAAACCAGTGAAGTTTTGACCAAAATCATATATGTATTTTCCTGGAGAATTACTATATGAATTTTGTGGTTGTAATATTTTTGTTATTCTTATAGGTGGCATTATTTGTGAGGTCAATTTCGGACCTTCACATAAATTAGCATTCTCCCAAGAAGAATCGTCAAAATTAGGTTTATCCCAACCAGGCATTTCTAATCTAGCGTCATACTTTTCTCCTAAATATATACCATTCTCTAAAATAGGGCCTTGAGAAAATTTCCATGTCTTATCAGAGCATCTTAATTCATTCGTATTATCTGCATATCGAATTAAAATTTGGACAATTAATTTTGGATAACCATAACCAAATTTATCTAAATAGCGGCTATTTCCTAAAACAACTCCGATAGCGTTTTTCTCTTTCAGAAAATTACTCACATCATAAGTTGAATAAAGAGCTATTTTTTTATAATCAGTCCAAGCGGGTTCTAAAATCCTATCCCCTATCTTTTTACCATTTATGCGAAGTTCATAACAACCTAAACCACAAATATATATTTTAGCAGATTTAATTTTTTTAGTAAGAGAAAATTCTTTCCGGATATAAATACCATAATATTCTCTTACCATTCCAACAAATACACCAAATCCAGATTTATACTGAAACTTTTTTCTCTTATTTTTATCTGTAAATGCTTCTCGTGTTATCCAACTTGCTTTCCAATCTGATAGTTTCAAAATTGCAGTTTCAAATTTTGCAATCTCACTAAATTCGCTCGCATTACCATTTTTATCCCACCATTTTACTTTCCAGTAATATATCGTACTACTTTTTAACTCTTTACCTTCATAAACAATATTCACATTATTTTCAGATTCGATTTTTCCACTATCCCAAAGATCCCCGATATCAGATTGGATAAGTTCTTGTTTAGATGAAACTAAAATTTGATATGCAATTTGTTTCTGTATCCTCTCTTCATGTTGTAATAGCCAAGAAAAACGAGGATATGGAGTATCTATTTCAATAGGATTATGTAAATACTCGCAACGTAAATTATATGGAGGTTCAATCATTTTAAATTCATTTTAATTTTTTGATATTTTTTTAGATCTTTTTTTAGATAATTAATCTTTTATTTTTTATTATTTGATTAATTAATTATTATACATCAAGAAAGAAATGAGTTATTGTGCCTAAAAAACATATTCGCGATATTAATATGAATTACGAAATTATTGGAGAGTGTCAACCCTTACTATTAATTCGTAGTTTAGGTTCTAAGAGAGAATAGACCGCTTTAATCCCAGATGCAAAACTCGTGGTTATTAGAGTTGCAAGACATACTATAACATTAGAAAAACCTGAAGAATTCAACACAATTTTAATAGATTTTTTAAAACAATAAATTAGAAATATGATTGATAACTGGTTTCAGAAATCTGAGTTAAAGAGGGTCTTAAATAAATTAGTAAAGAGACTATTAATAGGACGAATTTCAGCAAACTCACTCACTATAACTGGATTAGGTATAGGGCTATTAAGTGCTTTATTTATCTTCTTGAGTGGGGTTACAGATTTAGTCCTCGAATTTATAATGATTTCCACTATCTTAATGAGTTTATCATTTTTTATTGATATTTTAGACGGTGCAGTGGCAAGATTAGAGGGACCGACTGTCTTTGGAGGTATTTTGGATATTTTTTGCGATAGAATCGTAGAAGTATTTATAATATTGGCAATTATATCGACGGATCCAATATCTTTATTGTGGCCAGGATTATTTTCTCTCAGTGCTATTATATTATGCATAACCATTTTTTTAATTGTAGGTGGAGTTGTTAAAGTAGAAAATTTGAAAGAAGAACAAAAAATTATTTACTATTCGCATGGTTTTATGGAAAGAACTGAAACTTTCATATTTCTAATAATAATCACAATTTTTTTTCCATGGAGAGTGTTTTTACTTTGGATTTTTGCTATTTTAATTTTCATCACTGCTTTTCAGAGATTAATACATGCCTATAAGATGTTTTATTCAATAAAAAAGTGAATTTTTCAAAAAAAATTTTTCATTTTTTCAAGGAAAAATGATGCCCTCAATTTCTATTCTAATTTGAATACAAATTTTAAGTTATTTTTTTTTAGGATAATAATTCTAATATCTGTGTGTAATTCTGCGAATCTGTATTATAACAAAATTTATTTCAAAAATGAATAATTTAAAACATTTCTTAAATAAATATATCTTAATAAGTAACTTTTTTGTATAGAATCCTACAAGAGGCTGAAATAATCAATGATATTAAATAATCCGGAGGAACAACCTAAATCTGATTTACATTTCGCTGATTTTGTTGATGATTTAATCTTTATTCTTAATATGAATTTTGAAATTGAGTATTTAAATGAAAAGTCTCTTTTAAAAGGGTTAGGATATTCAATAAATGATATTTTAGATCATCAATTAGTACAATTTTCACATCCCGCTGATTCATTAGAATTAATTAAGCAACTTAAAAAGATTCTGAAAAAGGGGAATGGAAGCCATGAAATCAGATTAAAACATAAGAAAGGGAATTTTGTTTGGTATGAACTAAATGGAAATCTATTTATAGATGATAATAAGAAAAAATTGATTTTAATTCTAAGAAATATCTCAAAATATAAAGAAAAAGAAAAGCAGTATAAAGAGATAGAGGAGCGACTTAATGCAGCACCAGAATTACGATTTTGGAAATTTCTTTATCCTCAAAAACTTATGAGTGCTGTAGAAAAATCGCGAGAAACCCTAGAATCAGTGATAGATAATATCCCTTTATTAATTTATTGGAAAGATTCGAACTTGAATTATATTGGGTGCAACACAAATTATGCTTTAATTAATGGCTTTACTGATCCAAATCATATCATAAGTAAAAAGGACAAAGATTTAATCTGGCTAAAATATAAACTAGAAAAAATTAGAAAAGCTGAGCAACACGTTATTAAAAGTGGGACTGCAGAGTATAATGCAATTGAAGACTGGATTTTACCTAATGGTAGTAAAGTATGGTATAATATTAATCGAATGCCACTTTCTAATCTTGATAATGATGTTGTTGGAATCCTCACCACTTATGAGGATATAACTGAAAGGTTTATTCTTGAGCAGAGAATTAAAGAATCTGAAAGCAAATATCGGGAACTTCATGAAAAATTAAAGGCTGGCTATTTTGAAACCGATTTGATTGGGAATATTAAGTTCATAAATGAATCATTTTGTGAAATCATTGGTTATCCAAGAAAAGAATTATTGGATAAAAATTTCAAGATTTTTGTTGACTCTCAAACTAAGAAAGAAATTTATCAGAGCCTTAACAAAATTTATGAGACTGGAGTGGGATTATATGATTCTATTCATAAAATTACCAGAAAAGATGGAATGGAAATAATAATTGAGATCTCAGTATATTTAAGATACAATACAGATGGAGAAAAAGTGGGATTTAATGGATTAATCAGAGATGTTACAGAAAAATATGTATTAGAACAAAAATTAAAGAAATCGGAAGAAAAGTATCGTAATATTATAAATAATATTTCAGATATCATAGTAGAATTAGATTTAGAGCTTAATTTTATATATATTAGTCCTCAATGTTTTGATATCTTTGGATTTAAACCAGAGAATCTTATTGGTAAAAATGTATATAAATTCATTCACCCCAAAGATGTGCATATACTTAAAGGGATAATGAATATTATAAAAATAAATGGGCCAATAATGTCGGCTGAGTTAAGAGTGCGTCATCAGGATGGTCATTACATTCCCATTTTTGTTAGGGGAAGTTTAGTGGAAATTGATGATTCAATTAAAGTTATTGCAGTAGCAATGGATATCTCTGATAAAAAGGAAGCTGAGGAAAAAATTAAGGAATCAGAAGGAAAATATCGATTAATTACAGAAAATGTAAATGATTTGATTTCTTTGCTTAATAATCGCGCTAGATATGAATATATTAATGAAAAAACTCACTTAAAAGTATTGGGATATACTAAAGAAGATCTTCTTGGCAAATCTATTTTAAATTTTGCTCATCCAGATGATGCGAATTATGGTTTTGCACGACTTAAAGAGGGTTTAACAGAAGATAGTGGAACATTTAGAGTCAGGCATAAAGATGGGCACTATCTCTGGGTGGAAGTAAAAGCAAAAGTCTTTTACGACAAGGATAATAGGATGAGAGTAATAACGATTTCCAGAGACGTAACCGAACGGAAAAAAGCAGAAGAAAAAATTAAAAAAGCGGATGAACAATTGAAACGATTAAATAAAGAATTAGAACAAAAAGTGCTTGAAAGAACTAAAGAATTAAAGGAATCAGAAGAAAATTTCCGAACAATGGCAGAGAATTCTTTATTGGGAATCGGAATTATTAAAAAAGGATTTATTGTATATGCTAATAAAGCAATGTCAGAGATTACTGAATTTTCTTTCGAAGAAATGATTGGATGGAAACGAAATTATTTTCTCAAAAGGATTTATTCAGACGATTTCCCGTATATACTTGAACAAATACAAAATAAACAAAGAGCAGGTAAAGAAACTGCTGCTCGATATAGCTTTAGATATGTAACAAAATCGGGGAAAATTAAATGGGTTGAGCTTTATTCAAAATTTATTCAATTTCAGGGAGAAGTGGCTGATTTAAACGTCATGATTGATATTACTGATAAGAAAAAAGCTGAAGAACAATTAATAGAATCTGAGAAAAAATATCGGAATATGATTAATAATTTAGATGTGGGTTTTTATAGAGGTCAAATTGGAGGAGGTTTATTAATACATAATTCCACACTAAATAAGATATTAGGGTTCGATCCAAATGAAAATTTAAACGGAATTAGGACAGATCAGTTCTTCGTTGATCCAATGGAAAAAACAAGATATTATGATGAATTAATGAAGAATGGATTTATCCAAAATTATATTGCTAAAGTAAATGATAAAAATGGAAATAAATTAATTTTACAAATACATTCTCATTTGATTAGAAATGAAAAAGGAGAACCTATAGAAGTAGAGGGTACTTTTATCGATATTACCGAAAAATTCGAGCTTGAACAGAAATTGAAAGCCTCTGAACAGAAATTAAGAGAACAAAATATTGAACTACAGAAGTTAGATCAATTAAAAACAAACTTCTTAACTATGGTAAGTCATGAATTAAAAACTCCGTTAATATCAATAGGAGGCTATACAGACTTAATTCTGACGAAGTATGATAACTTGGATGCTGAAATAATAGATGATTTATTGAGAGTTCAAAATAATGTAAAGAGATTAGAGACATATATTGAGCAGCTAATGGATGTATTAAAAATTGAAGCAAAAAAAATGGAACTCAATAAAGAGATTACAAATGTAAGACTTATAGTTCAGGATTGCATAAATGAATTAGACTATCAAATAAATCAAAAGAAATTAAATGTGGAGTTATTAATAAAAGATAATTTATCATTAGAGGTTGATTCTGATCGAATTTCCCAGGTATTTACAAATTTATTATCAAATGCTATCAAATATACACCTGATAAAGGTAATATTAAAATTTCCTCCGAAAAAGTCGAAAAAGATAATAAATTTTTATTTAAAGTTAAGGATTCTGGAATAGGAATAAGGAAAGAGCAAATAAAGCATTTATTTGAAAAGTTTGTAATGTTAGAAAAAAATCCTGAAAGTTCTTCAGCGTTTGAATCTGGTAGTGGATTAGGTCTTTATATAACAAAGGGGATTATTGAAGAACATGGTGGGAAGATATGGGCGATTTCAGAAGGGAAAGGAACCGGTTCAGAATTTTGTTTTACGCTTCCTTTTAAATGATTATAAATTTATATAATAGCCCCAATAGTTCCTGCACTTTTATTTCCTTAATAATAAGAATTCGACAAATCTCATCTCTCAGTGATGCAGTTATGAGGTTATAGAAATTGTAATAAGGAAAAAAAGAATTCTTATTAGATTCATAAGAGGATTTTTATAAAATAAATATTATATTCTTTTTGTTTACATATAAAATTTTAAAAATCTTTAGAGTTTTTTTAATAGATTTTAATGTTTTATAATATTTACATAATAGTTAATTTTGTGATAAAGATATTTTTTTATAAAACAAATATTAACATAGGGGATTTAAATGGTCGATATAATGAATAAACTCCAAGTTTTCGATTCAAAAAGTTTATTTAAGCTTGTATCTGAAGATGTTTCTGATCTAATTGCAATTCTAAATGATCAATCTCAATTCGAATATGTTAATTCTAAAGCGCATAAGAAATTGACAGCATATACTGAAAAAGATTTAATGGGGAAAATAGCAACTGATTTAATCCATCCTAAAGATCAAAAAAAGACGCGTAAGAGTCTAAGAAGAGTTTTTACTAATGGAGAAAATGAAGGTGAAACTAGGCTCAAATGTAAAGATGGGAGTTATATCTGGGTAACAATGAAAGCAGTGAGATTTTTTGATAAAGATGGGAAAATCAAGGTTCTCCTTATAGCTAAAGAAATTAAAAAACCAAAAACAGTGATAACTCGAAAGAGTGAAGATCGATTTAAAGAAATGATAGATAACCTAACCGAAATTCGTTTTTGGAAGTTCCTTCAACCAAAACAAGCTATAGCCGCCTACCAAGAATCTCAAGAAATGTTAAAATTAGTAATGGATAGCATTCCTCAATATATTGCATGGAAAGATAAAAATCTTATCTATTTAGGAAGTAATACTAATTTTATTCAGTTGATGGGACTTGAAGACGGAAAAGATATAATAGGAAAGACAGATTTTGATTTAAGGTGGGGAGAAGAGTATGTTTTTACTTCACGAATCAATGACATGCGCGTAATAGAAAATGATATTGCTGATTTACATATTATTGAATCTTGGAACGATCATAATAGAAATATTTGGTTTGATATAAATAGAATCCCTCTACATGATTCCAAAGGAAATGTAGTTGGAATCTTGTTAACTTATGAAGATATAACAGAAAGGAAGGAAGTAGATTTAAAAATACAAGAATCGGAGGAAAAATATAGACTTATTTCTGAAAATATAAATGATTTAGTATTTATTTTAGATACGAATGGTAGGTTTTTATATTGTAATGAATCATTTAAGAAAATAATGGGGTATACTCCAAAAGAACTAATTGGAAAATCACCTTTAGATTTTGCCCATCCAGAAGATAAAGAAAAAATACTACATGATTTTAAAAATGGAATTAACGGGCATAATATAGTAAATCTGTCGAGATTTAAATCTAAGGATGGAAAATTTAAATGGTTTGAATCAATTGGAAATACATCATACGATGATAAAGGAAATCCTTTAAGAATGTTCACGGTTTCAAGAGATATAACCGAGCGTAAAATAATAGAAGAAAAATTAAGAGAATCAGAAGAGGAATTAAAAAGTTTAAATAAAAAACTCGAGGAAAAAGTAAGAGAAAGAACAATGGAGTTGGAAAAAAAGAATATGGAACTACAAAAACTCGATAAAATAAAGGATGAATTTATTACCCACGCTGCTCATGAATTAAAAACGCCCTTAATATCCATTTCTGGTTATACTGATTATATATTATATAAATATAAGGAGCTAGATCCGGAAATTAAAGAAGATTTGCTTATTGTTCAGAGAAATATTGAACGATTAGGTAAGTTAATGAACCAACTCTTGGATGTTATGAAGATTGAATCTCATAAAATGGAACTAAATAGAGAAGTAACAAATGTGAGCAAGATAATTAAAAGGTGTGTAAATGAGTTAAGTTATCTTATTAAAGAAAAAAATCACGAAACCGTTATAAATATCAGTGATAATATCAAATTACTTATAGATCCCGATCGTTTCTTTCAGATCATTTCAAATTTATTATCGAATGCTATCAAATTTACACCAGAGAACGGCAAGATTGAAATAAAAGTTGAAAAGGAGGAAACCCTAAATCAATACATCTTTGAATTTAAAGATAATGGGATAGGATTAAATGAAGGTGAACTAGAAAAATTATTTAAAAAATTCGAGATGGTAAAACAAATCAATGATGAGAATTACAAAAAAGGCACGGGACTTGGCTTATACATTTCGAAGGGATTCATCGAAGCACATGGAGGTAAGATATGGGCAACTTCAGAGGGTCCAAATAAGGGTACAACTATATATTTTACGCTTCCGATCTAAATTAATTATACTTTTTATATATCAAGTGCATTAAATTTCTCTAATGATAAATAATTCTCATTTCATGTATTATTTGAAAATTAATTGACTCTCGGCTCTTAATTTGTTTTTTATTTAAATATTAAGCAGTTATTTATTAAAGTAAAAAAGAAAGTTATTTTAAATTATAATTAAGTAAATGCCAATATTATTAATTGCTGAAAAAGATAAGGCAGCAAAAGCAATCGCAGAAGCTATAGGTACTGTTAGTGTTATAAAAAAATCAAAGATTAATATCTATTATGTCTCTTCTAAAGATTTATATGTCATACCTTTAAGAGGACATCTTCTTAGCTATAAAAACACTGAAGAATACAAAAGTTGGACTAAATCAATTCCGCGAGAAATAATCACTAATCCAAATGCAATTGAAAAGATTCCAGAAAAGTATGCCTATCCTTATATAAAAGCTTTGAGAGAATATTCAAAATTATGTACTGAATGTATTATCAGTACTGACGCTGATATAGAAGGTGTTAATATTGGACTCTTCGATGCGTATCCATTTGTTAAACAAGTTAATCCTACCATAAAAATTTCTCAAATGTGGCTAAATTCCTTACAAAAAAAGGAAATTCAGGATAAATTTAATAATTTAATCTTTCCAAAGTGGAGCTGGGGAGAATCTGGAGAAGCAAGGGCAATAATTGATGCTGTTATAGGATTTTCAGCGACTCGCGAACTTACAAATACTATTCAACCATTATTAAAAAAATTCAATCGTTTTTTTGTATCAATTGGGCGTGTTCAAACATCATTATTATATTTAATTTATTTAAGAGATCAATTAATTGACAGCTTTAATCCTGAACAATATTTTACAATAGGGGCAAATCTAATTATTAATAATAATACTATGAAAGTATCTCATAAATTAAATCCATTTAAAAAAGAGAAGGAGGTTGAAGCGAAAAGAATATTTGAAGATGTTAAAGATGAGAAAACAGCAAAAGTTATTAACAATGATAAAAGTAATAAGAAAAAAACTCCTCCTACTCCGTTGAATACTTCGAAAGCACTTGTGTTATTAACTAAAATTTTGAAAATTAGCCCGAATTTAGCTTTAAAAACTATGTCAGATCTTTATCTTAACAAAATTATTTCTTATCCAAGAACGGATAGCGATGTATATAAAAGTAATTTTAATCACCTTGAATATCTGAAAAAGTTTAGCTCACACTTTACTGGAAATACTTATGCAAATTATACATCAACTTTAATAAGAGAAAATCGTGTTTATCCTACAAAAGGAAAAAGAGATGCAGGTGATCATCCCCCTATTACACCTTTAGAGTGTTTAAGTTTAAGCAGTTCTAAATTCGAGAATGAAATTCAAAAAAAAGTATATGATCTGTTGGCAAGACATTATCTTGCTCTATTTGGCAAAGATGCAACTGAAGTTAAGACTATCTTAAATGTATCCATAAAAGAAGAACCTTTTAATGGGCAATTTATTTCTTTGATTTCAGAAGGCTTCTTAGAGATTGCTCCCTTTCTAAAAAAGAGTTATAATCCAGAAGTCAATATAATTGGAACTCAGATACCCATTGATCTTATTTTTTATGAGGAGAAAGAAACCCAACCTCCTCCAAGATATACTGACACTACTCTATTAAAACTCATGGAAAGAAATCATTTAGGTACAAAAGCAACACGTCCTTTAATTATTCAATTGCTACAAGACCGAAAACTTATATATCGAAGTAATCGGCAGTATTTTGTAAGTGATTTAGGGGAATTTTTGATTGAAAATTTAAAGGGCATATGGTTACCTTTTCTGGAACCCCATTTTACGAGATTTATAGAAGATTTAATTGAAGATATAAAAGAACAACGAAAGAAATTGAATGAAGTAATTGATCTTGTCAAAAAAGAATTCTTGGAATTATTTGATAAATTTCTAATAAATAAAAAGAAATTAATACCAAAAATAAATGATTTTAGAAAGAAGTTAAAAGATAAATCTCAAAAAGGGGTATCTGCTAAAGATTTTCCAATGACAACTTCATTGTGCCCACATTGTAAAAAAGAACGTATGAAGCTCATTTCAACTAAACAAGGAAAAAGATTTCTTGCATGTGCGAACGATAAATGTGAAAAAAAATATCTATCTGTTCCAAAAAAAGGGAGAATCTACATTTTAAAATCTATTTGCTCAATATGTGGTTTTAATGTGTTCAAAATAACAGGTCGTAAAAATAATAAATCTTTTTTCTATTATATATGCCCCAACTGCTGGACGGAAGGATTAAAAGAACAAACCGGCATTGGTTTCTGTTCTAATTGTGAGAACTTTAGGATTTCAAATGAAATTTGTATTCAGAAATGAATTTTGTTAATCAATAAACCTGAATTTAGTAAAAGCTGCTTTTGTAAGCCCAATATAATTATTAGAGATCTTATAATATATTCTTCCATTTACAATTTTTTTTTCAAGATAATTATTACCACCCATTTGATGGTTTAAGGTATTTATCATCGAAGATAATGTCACTGCGCCAATATATGCTTTTTGTTTTCGTGTAATCCGTAAAATTTCACTTTCAGCGTGCCATTTCCCATCCAACAAACTTAATAAAATGTGATTTTTAATCGGGGTTTTAATATCTTTGATTTTATTGAAAATATTAGAATATTCGGGCTTAAAAGCAATTTTCATGAGTGTTGAGATATTTAATTCTTTTCCCAAATTATCCAAAATCACACACCTTAATACTTAAACATTTTTTGTTGCCAATTGTTATAGGCTGCTCGTGTAAGTCCTACATAGTTATCAGAAATCTTGTAATGCATTTCTCCATTTAAATATTGCTTCTCAACATAATTACTTTTTAACAAATGATTCAAGGAATTGACCATTGTCCCTAAAGTTACTACTCCCATATAATTTGTACCCCTTCGTTTCGCTAATCTAATTAATTCTGTCTCAGAATGATATTCTCCATCCAACAGAGCAATTAAAATATCACTTTTTACAGGTGTATTAATTCCCTTGATTTTGTTAAATAAATCATATTTACTCATCAGATCGTGCTTATTAATACTATTTTCAGGAAGTTCTTCCAAATAAAACACCAAAAATTATAATTAATAGTGAAGAAGAGTATCAAATTATTTTATTTAATAAAATGTGATATCTCAATATCATCTAAATTAAGATTACTGAAATTAAAATTCCATGTAAAAATACTTCAATTAAGTCATAAAAAGTCTTCTGGAATCCCTTCTTTATAATATTTTGTTCTAGTAATCCAATTATCGGAGAATTCTGGAATCATTGATAAAATAGATCCTCCAACCCAGACAGAAAATGTTCTCTCTCTTGGTGCTATAATTTTAATTCCTTGATTTTCTATTTTTTTTCTTGCCATTAAGAGTTCAAGCTCCAGGTAAATCCTATTTTTAAGATTTGGAAACATAGAAGATCCTCCTGATAAAAAAATATTATTTAATAATTTAGCCCTAATATCAACATCACATAATTCAATGACATGCATAATAGCCGTGGGTAGCGAATAATGCTCTAAGTTTATTAATGAAGGATTAAATAATGCCTCTGGAAGGGTAAATCTTTCTTTTGACAAAGAAATGGTAGAACCGTCTGGTAATGAATATTGTTTTGTGTATTCTTGACTTCTTTTAAGATCTTCCTTATAGTCTAAAGAAACAAAACAAGCTTTTTCTTTTAAAACTCGTACTAATTCTCTCCTAATGGATGAATCTGAAGCAAAACCAATAGATCCCAAAAGAGTTTCCATATAACGAGTAAGATTCCTACCCCCAATTTCTAAAATTTTAATGGCATGATCTATTTTATATCCATTATATATCGGTACAATTCTTGTACTACTATCTCCAATTTCTATAATTAACCCTGTTTGAAATCCTCCCGAATATAGAGTACATAAAGAATCTAAAACGGGATAAAATCCCATACATTGATAGTGCTCTAAAAAGAGTTCGAATAATCTCCTTATGTCTTTTTTGGGAAATAACGGATGAATTGCAAATAAAACATTTACTAAAGTATGGTCAACTCTTAAATTATAAAAAATATAGTCTAAAATATTTTCAAAATAATTCCAATCAATTATTTTTCCTTTATTAATTGGGGAGAAAATTTTGTATAATCCAAGAGATTGAATTTCTTCTCCTACATATACTTCTTGTTCTGCTCCTCCTCCATATTGCGCATCAAGATTATGATATTTTGGTTTACCAACAATAGTAAAAAACACTTGAGATGGGAAATCTTCACCCGCAAAACCTGCTTTAGACGAAAATTGACCGATATCTAGAACAACTGTAAGATTTCCACACATATTAATTCACTTAAATCAATTTAAAATAAAAATATGCTCTTAATATATAAATCAAACTAGTCTATTTAATTTTATACCCATAGATCTAATTTGAAATACTTTATTTAGAGTAATTTTAAAATTGAAGAGATATAATAAAAGAAATTAATATTTCGTTAATAATCTTATTCTCCACGCATGATTTTCTTCAAACGATTTAACTCATCCAACATTTCATCTCTAAGGGAACTCAAACCTCCACCAGGTTGAGTTGCTATTCCGGCGGGTGCTCCAACAGGGGGCGCTCCTGGTGCTATGGGAGGTCCTGCCCTCTTTGCAAAAGCTGGTGGTTTTACTCCTCCAGGGGCAGAGGGAGGTGAGCCTGATCCTGGAGCCGGAGGAAGCTTCGGGGCTGGGGGTAATCCACTTGGAGGTGCTTTAGGAGGTCCGCCACCAGGAGGTGCTGTAGGAGGTCCGCCACCAGAAGGTGCTGTAGGAGGTCCGCCACCAGAAGGTGCTTTAGGAGGTCCGCCACCAGAAGGTGCTTTAGGAGGTCTGCCACCAGAAGGTGCTTTAGGAGGTCCGCCACCGGAAGGTGCCTTGGGAGGTCCGCCTGAAGATGCAGCTGTTACAGCTGGTGCCGTAGATTCTCCTCCACTGCTTCCACTTAATAGACTAAATAGAGTACTTGCAGCCGCTGTTTTTACGGTTTCAGTGGGAGCAGCGATCTTTGCAGAGGATGTACTAACAGTAACGACTTCTTCTACTGCTTCGACACCTTTTAAATCTTTTTGAGCTTTTTGAAGTGAATCTAAGAATTCATTTATTCCTTTGATCGTACCTTCTAACTCATCTGCTAAACCGGATAAACCCTTTTTAAGAAAATTAATCACACGATTTAATTTCTTCTGTTCTTTTGAAACCACTGTTTAATCAATTCCTCCAATATTTTTAAAAATAGATTATTCCAAATTCATATAGTAGTATATTTTATGACTATATTAAAATTATAGTAGTATGTATATAAAAATTTATATTTTTTATTTAATCCAAAATTTAAATTTTCCTATGAGAAACTTATTTCAAAGATAAACAAATTAATTTCAAATGAAATAAAGAAATGTGTTAAAATGACAGAAAATGAGATTTTACTTCAATATATTGATTCGGTCGTAGAAATGGATCTTGAGAAAGCTAAAAAGATGTGTCAAGATGCTTTGGCTGAAGGAATTCATCCATACAAGATAATTCAAGAGGGAATTACAAAAGCAGCATCAATAATTAGTGAAAAGTTCGAGGCGGAAATATATTTCATTCCTGAACTTATTATGGCCGGAGAAATTATAAAGGAGACTATGAAAATACTTGATCCTCAAATCAAGGAAAAAGATGAAACAAATACCCTTGGTAAAGTGATCATTGGAACCGGTAAAGGAGATCTACACGATATAGGTAAAAATATTGTAAAAATGTTTTTAGAAGCTGAAGGATTCAGAGTTGTTGATCTGGGTGTAGATGTTGGGAAAGAAAAAGTCTTAGAAGCAATTCGCAAAGAAAAGCCTGAGATTCTTGCTCTATCAACCTTAGTAAGTTCTACAATGCTTGAATTGAAAAATATTATGAGAGCACTTGAAGAAGCGAAACTCCGGAATCAGGTAAAAGTAATAATTGGTGGAGCTCCCATTACTCAAGAATTTGTTGATGACATAGCGGCTGATGCCTTTGCTCATAATGCTATAGAAGGAGTAAATATCTGTAAGAGGTGGGTTAAACATTGAATGCTAAAGAGAGAATCACTGCTGTACTCCGACATGAAAACCCGGATATTATACCCTTTTCAATGTATATTGAAACCCTTCATTTAGCGGGACTTGCTTTATATGAACCTTGGCGTAGGCTTTTAGATGATGGACTTTGTATCCATGCAGCCTTGGCGGTGCAGACACATAAAGTTAAATGTCCGAATGCAACCATGGATGTCACTCATAAATATGGAAATATTACATCTTGGTCTCCCGTAGACATTCTAATGGCTATGAATGCTCCTCACGATGTAATAGGAAATTTCAACACTCATGTCGGGAAATCTACATTTAAAGCTAAATTAGAGAGCTTAGATCTTTCTGTCATGCTGCCATGGTTTCCCGAGGATGGTTATATCATTAAAAATCCAAGTGATTATGAGGTCATTAAATTCCTTATTGAGGATGCTGAATATACACCTTATTATGATGAAATTAAAGACTTTCAAATGTTATTAGGAAATTATGGAATTATCCCGGCTTTTGTGCCGAAATCACCTTTTCAATCCATGATAATGTTAATGGGTCCTAAACGATTAT
This sequence comes from Promethearchaeota archaeon, assembly GCA_048941265.1. Lineage (GTDB taxonomy): Archaea > Asgardarchaeota > Lokiarchaeia > Sigyniarchaeales > SOKP01 > LW40-45. The sequence goes on along the minus strand of JBHLNT010000004.1, from coordinate 31,458 downwards.
CCATCGATTATTATACTCGCCAGAAAGAATTTGACGAATTATATCGCTTGATATATAAAAAGGAATTGGAAGTTTATAAAATTGCAGCGGAATCTCCTGCTGATACCATATGGGGGCCAGATAATGTCACAAGCCTTGTTACTAGTCCAAAATTATTTGAAAAATATAGCCTTCCTTTTTATAATGAAGTTTCAGATATCTTCCATAAGCATGATAAAATCTATGTTGTACATATGGATGGAAGATTAAAAAATATAGCAGATCTTATAGCAAAGACTCGAATAGATGTAATTGAGAGTTTTACTCCTCCTCCAATAGGTGATATAACAATTACCGAAGCAAGGAAAAAATGGAAAGATAAAGTAATTTGGGCAAATTTTCCAGAGCCCCTTAGCCTTCAAGGACAAGGAGCTGTTAGAAAAACTGTCCAAGAAATGCTTAAAGAGGCAGCTCCAGGTAATAATTTTCTCATGGGAGTATCAGAGGGATTCCCCTCCGTAATGCACATGCTGGCGTCTGTCCCAACTATATTAAAAACAGTAAATAAATATGGGAAATATCCGATTTCCCTCAATTAAAAATAAGTGGATTTGAAAGATGCAGATTATAGTAGTTTTTTTACTTTTAAATTAATTTTTAAATAGTTTTTTTTTTAATTTATTTTAATTTTTTTCCTAGATTATCTCAGATTGGTAATTGTAAATTTATAAATATAATTACTTCATAATATATTTAACAATATCAAAAATTGATAATTCTAAAAAATAAAATTAACAAAATTTTCTTAAATAATAATAACAATATAGTGTAAATCTCCGAATAAATCAATCAATATGATCGTGATGTGAATGGCAAAAAAAGAATTATTTATTAAGCGAGTTTATGAAATCGTCAATGAATTAAAAATTCCTTTAATCGATGAACGTGTTTATGAGAAGGTTGCCTTTAATACTGGTTCTGCAATATCAAATATAACATTTAAATTTGAAGAAGACGAGAGTGTGATAAGAGGTTTTCTCGGGCTGGCTGAGTACTTTCACACCGTCGTTATAAAGAGGAAAGACGAATTCTTCATTCCTCATGGCGCCTTATTATTTCGATTGATAAGCTCCTAAACATTATCTATTTTTTTACTTTTCTTTTTTTTGATTTTATAATTACCAATAAAAAATCTCTAAAATCATATAGATTACAATTAAAAGAATTTATAGAAATATTTAGGCTAACCAATCTATAATTCCATTTTCATTATAATTTCCCCATTTTAGTACGGCTTTTCTTTGAGCTCGGACATTTTTTTTAGGGGCGTTTATTGCTTCAAAATCAGTATATTCACAAATTCCTAATCCCCCTTCATTGTTGCCAACCTCCTTGATGTAGTATTTTACTTCTTCCTCGACTTCTTGCGGTGTTCCATTAATGAATGTACTTTGTATGTTTGAGCTCAACCAAAATGCCATTTTTCTTTCTTGAGCAAATTTTTTAAAATTTTCAACTCCGGTCATGTGAGGGCTATCAAATTGTAAGACATCAATACCTATATCTATAAATTCTGGGATAAGACCTAAAACATCTCCACAGGAATGAAGGAGAAAGTCCATGTCCAAATCATGAGTTACTCCGACTATTTTTTTATAAGGCTCTTTAAAGAATTTTTTAAATATTCTTGGGCTTACAAACGCCGATTTTTGAGTTCCAAAATCATCTGCAATAAAGATAGAATCTAAAGGTTTACAATATTCCTTTAGTTTTTCAATTGTGGTTAAACTATAAGAGAGAACGGAATTAATTAATTGATTTAATTTTTTCAGATGTCGATTTCGCACTAAATCAATTAATAGTTCGCTAAAACCTCTTAATTGAGTACATTTATTAAAGATACCATTAATGTTTATAGAACCCAAAAGGTATCGATCTTCGGCAATTTCTTTCCATCTTCCAGACTTTATCCTTGAATAGCGTTTGGGATCCGTCGCATCAGGAAAAATATAATCATCTAAATTGTCCCATCCTTCACTTGTACCATCACCTTGAAAGGGACCTTTATAAGGATGTCCCTTTGTTTTATCACCACTTTTTGTTCCTGATGATTTCCATATTACACCAAATTCATCTATACTCTCATGAGGCATTTCCCACCAATTTTCAGTGTATCCTAATTTTTCTCTAATTTCGCTTTTCCAATCATAAACGTCCCTTCGATACGCAGCATTCTTAATAGTAGTATCCCCTTCATTCGGATGTGGGGGATAATTCTCTGGTTGAAATGTAATTGGTAAATTGGGCTCTATAGGATAAAAATCAGATTGCATTGTTAATCCTACAAAAGGGATCCTATCAGGTCTTTGGAAATGAAAAGCCCTCCTTACGCGCTCTCTTCGATTCATTGTACTTTGTAATTTTCAGATTTTATGTCTTAAGATAATATTTCGAACTATTTATAATTTCTAATACTTCGGATTCTGGCACGTCATACCAATGTTTATATGCATCTGCCACAGCAAATCTCCATACATTCCTTACATTGGGGCAAAATAGGTCATCAATATGTAGTGAAATCCGTTGAACAGAGCTTAAAGGACTTGTTGGGACGGCTACGAATATTTTTTTAGGATTATATTTTTTTACCATTTTAATTGCGGCGAGCATGGTAAAACCTGAAGCCAATCCATCGTCAATCATAAAAATGCATTTTTCATTGATAGATTGCCTATAAAGATTTTCCAAATTTACCTCTTTATGGTAAAATTTAAGCCTCTCACTAATTTCTCTTTTCGTTAATTCAATGGAATTAATCACTTCGCGATCCGACAGATTCAAATGACCCAGCAGCTCTTCATTAATTAAGACAGTCCCATCAGTGGTAATCGAGCCGAATCCTGCTTCAGTATTAAAAGGGATTTTGATTTTCCTTACAATAAGCAAATCATAACCAATACCAAGTTTAGAGCAAAGACCTTCCACCACGGGTACACCACCATTCGGAATTGCAAAACAAAAGAATTGATTGGGATTTTTTATAGCAAAATTATGAATCTTTTCTTTTTTTTGCTCAATTAATTCAGCCAAAAGTTCTCCTGCTTGAAATCTAGATTCATATCTTTCAAATCCCATAGTTATTTATTATAAAGATAATCGGAAATATTAAGATTTCATTAATCTAAAAATCAGAGTATAAGAGTAAAAATAACTCCGATTATAAACAAAATGTATTCTAAAATTAAAATAAAAAGGAGTCTTAGTGAATACATTCGTTTAGGGACTTCTTTTTGATATTTATGGTATTCATCTTTAAATTTGGGAATTAACACATTTTTTTCAATTTGATTTGTATCTGAAAACAAAAAAACTGTCATTAAACTCAAGGATATTACTCCTATTGGAGAGCCCATTAATATTAGATAAGATAACCCCATGAGATGATATGATACATAGATTGGAAAGCGTATTTTTGAAAATTGACCCGTAATAATTAATCCGCCTCTATATCTTTCTGCTCTTAATAAATTTGCGCTGGATAAGAATATATTTATTCCATATATTCCACAGTTTATTGCTATTAATCCGATTATAAAACCATAGAGCGTGGGATTAGAATTTTGTAGAATAACAGAAGCCCAGAATCCTGGTAATTGAAGAGGATCGAAAAAAGGCATAAAAAATAGAGTACATGCGTACATTATCGCAAAAATATAGATTAAATATTTATATCTAGTTCCCTTATACTTTAGAACAACAGTCAAGGTACCTACTAAAATAAGAATCGCTAAAATTATGATAAAAAGCATGAAATATCCACTTCAATTAACTTTTAATTTTTAAAGTTCTACACTTTAGAATTTATTATGTTTTTGTAAATACATAAATAAATGTATTTTTTTTCTATTTTTACCTGAAAGTATTGATTATTAGGTTTTTTTGTTGGGATTTGACGATGGAGTTATATTTAACAATGTTCGTGAAATGGAACCGGAAAAAGCTTCTGAAGTTCTTATATCAATTTTAGTAACTGCAAATGAACCCGAAAGAAGAACTAAAGCTTTGGAAAATCTAATCCATTTCAAAGACGATACTCATTTTCAAGAGATCAAAAGTACCTATTTAAATGAATCCCATTCAGATGCGAAAATTAAGTTTATAGAATTATTATCTGAATGTTATAGGAGAGAAGGAATCTTATTTTTAAAAAACCAATATCGGAATGAAAAAGACTGGAAAGTAAGAAAAAAAATAATTGAAGCTGTCGGGAGCATAGATAACTCAGATTCATTAGATTTTTTAACCGAAGCATTAGCAGATTCTAATATTGAAGTTAAAAAATCTTCTATTATGGCACTTGAAGGTGAAATTAATGCATTAGATGCATTAATTGAAGTATTAAAATTTCGAAATAAAGAGTTACAGCAACTCATAATTAATGTGATTGTAAAAACCGGCATAAAGGTAGAGATCCAGAAGATCACCAAATACCTTTATGATGAAAATCTCAATATTAAAAAAACAATACCAAAAATTTTAGGAAAAATAGGAAATAAGGATGCTGTGAATCCTCTTATAGAACAATTGAGTGATCCCAATCCGATAGTGCGAAAGAATTCAATTAAAGCTTTAGAAAAAATAATCCCCGGTAATAGAATTTCCCACATTATAAAAACCCTGAAGGATGAGAATCCAGAAGTGAGAATTACAGCTATTAGTGTATTGGGTAATATAGGTAGTAAAAGAAGTATAAAACCTTTACTAGAATTATTAAAAGAAGAAGATGAAGAAATTAGAAAACAAGCTGTAAAAGCCCTAGATAAAATTCTAGTCGAATCCAAACAATTTAAAGAGGTTTATGAGATTTTAAATAAAAGAAATCTTTTAGCTAGAAGGGAAGCAGTCAAATTGTTATCTGGTGCAACCAATGATCCTGATGCGATGCGTATCTTGATAAGATTACTCAATAGTAGGGATTCAAGAATTAGAAGTTTAGCATATAATGCCATTATAAAAATTTCAAACAATAAGGTTAATGATCAAGTTCTTGAGGGTTTAAATGCAAGGGAATGGCAAATACGGAAGTTTAGCGCTAAGATAATAGGAAAAATTGGAGATGAGACTCAACTTAATACACTTTTAGACTTATTTAATGATGAAAAGGCTGGTGTAAGGAGAGAGGCAACAAATGCTTTATCCAAATATGATGCTCCGGAGTTGCGTAAGAGGGTCATAGAACAGGCTAAAATTATTTTAAATAGCACGGATTGGAGGTTAAGAAGAGAAGCAGTAAAATTATTAACTAAAATTGGCACCGATGAAGCCTTGGGTCCTTTAATCTCCTGCATAAATGATGAAGATGTATACGTAAAATCTTGGGCTACTAAATCCCTCGGAAAACTTAAAAAAGTAAAAAATCTTACTCCGATAACTACTTTATTGAATGATAGTGATCCTAAAATTCGAATTGCAGCAGTAAGAGCATTAGGGGAAATTGGAGACCCTAAAGCGCTAGATCCACTAATAACCGCACTCGGGGATGATAATTGGGATGTAAGACAAGAAATTGAAAAGGCTCTAAATCAAATAAATCCTCAGTGGATGACCTTATTGTGAAAAATTAGAAATTGAAGATCTCTTGATTTTATCAATAACTTATCAATTAAGTGTTTATTCAAAAGCTTCTTTTATTATTTTAAGTATCCACGTACTTATTTTCCCACAATTTGAACTATAATTAGATAGATTCAAAAATAATAACATTCACATGAACTTGAAAACCTATGTTCATAGAATATACATTCTTGTATTGATATTCTGAAGAAAGAATGAATAGTTATCTGATTACATTTTTATTAAGAATCTGGTTTTAACATCTAAAAAATATTTAAAGACAAATATCTTAATTAATACCTATGTCTAATAATAATAAAGATTTTACCGAAAAAAGAAATAGCTCAGAAGAAGAGATTTTCCTTTATCAAAGGAAACCCATGCATTTGAACGTAGAGAGCGCCGATGACAAATTCGATGTAATTGTTCCCAAAAAAAGACGTATCATTCTTTTCGCAATTTTTGCCGTTCTTTTCTTTATCCAATTCTTTTATTTCACCGGATTTTATATGCTGGTTTTTTATCCTGAATATTATGATCTTGAAACTTATCCCATTTTTCCATATTATTTTATACCTCTCATTTTTCTTGTTATTACAATTGTTCCCATATTAGCATGGGGTCAAATTGGTTCGAGAATTGCCTCAAATAGCATTGTGAAATACCTAAAAAAAACAGTAGAGAAGACGAGACCAAAATTCACTGAAATTTTTCTTGGATATCCCATGAGAACTAAAGATATTTATTATCTTGAAGCATATCCCGTAGATTTAGATTTGGGAAGTGATTTTGTTCATTTAAAGGTGTTTATCAAGAGGGTTATGGAGGTACTATTTATCTCTATAGGTATGAGTGTTATAATTGCTCAGATTACAGCACCGTTTCTTTGGTCTATAATTTATGACCCTTATATTACCCAGTATGGATGGTATTGGAATATCGAAGAATTAATGATTGATATAACGATATATATGGGCCCCTTTACTTTACTGATTTTGACGTTTGTTATGCCTGTATTTTGGATAGCTGAAGATACTCAAGCATATCGAGTTAATGAATATCAGGACTCTGTCCGTCTGGGCTACTATTTAAGGACTGGACCAATAAGTAAAATTCTGGGATTCTTTGGAATTGTATTGGCATTTAATTTAGCTCAAGAGTTAGCTACAGCCCTTTTAACTGGCGGTGAGCAAATGAGCTATGGGGAATTGATGTCACGACCAGAATTAGCGATTCAATTGTATACTACAATCCTTATATGGTTTGTTATGATAATCGCTATGTGTGCTGCAGCCCCCTTTTTAGTAACACTGGTATATTTATCCTATTATCATGAGAGATGGGTAAATAACGTAAGAATTCGGGCAAGCGAATTTATGCAACTGGGCACGTTGGAGATTCGAAAGCCTAAGATGATTAATTTGAAATATATGAATCGTCCAGAAATGATCGATGAAACTGGTGGATTCTTTCAAACTAAAAAAGGAAAACTAATTCTTTTCTTACTTATCATAATCGCAGCTTTTATTTGTCTATATTTTGCGTATGTTTTGGGTTTTGAAGAAGCTCTATTTGCCTAAAAAATGTTCTATTATTTTTTTTTCAAATTTTATTACCTTTTTTTTACTAAATTTTAAAAAATCAGCTTAGAGCTATACTACTAATTTCGAATGTAAGAAAGAAATTTTTATGTTATTAAGAGCTTATAACGTTAATGAATAAAGAAAATGATAAAAGGAATTATATTCAGAATCGACTTTATTTTTATCATTTTTTAAATGATGGAATAACTTTCGTTCTTCCTACTCTGATGGCAAGTTTTTATATTATTTTTAATTTAAACTGGTTTCAAGTAGGTTTGATTTTTGCTTTCAATGCACTTGCATTAGTTATAGGTCAAATTATTGTGGGATATTACACTGATAAGCATTCTGAACTATTAATGAAATTTGGATTATTGCTTTTAGCTTTATCTTCTTTTTTATTTATATTCTCTGTTGATTTTATAAGTTTATTTATTTTTGCTATATTTTCTGGTTTTGCGTTAGGTTTTCAACATTCCATCTCATATTCTACTACCAGTAGAATGTTTAAAGATGATAGAGACGTTAAAATTGGGAGACAAGGAGCTGCGGGAGACATCGGAAAATGTAGCGCAGTTTTTAGCTCAGCTATATTGATTATTATATTTCTCTCATGGCAATTGGTGCTTATAATATGGTCAATTGGTATATTTTTAGTATTCCTATTAATAGTTTACAACTTCAGAAAAATTGAATTCAGCGATTATTTTGTAGAGACTGATAAGCCGAATAATAATATTTCAAATAATAAGCAAAACTCAACCAATAAACCCTTGGTCGCATTAATAATTATTTCATATATCTTATACGCGGCAACCTATACTATGATTATTACTAATCTTGCTACTTATTTAAGAGTGGAAAAGACTGGGGTAGTTTCAGAATATTCGGGACTTATTCTAGGGTACACAATTCTTTTTGGGTTCTTAGGTGCTTACTTTTCAGGTATGTTTAAAAATAAAATAGGTATGAGTTATTCCATAATAATCATAGGAATTTTCTTGACTTTAGTTTTAAACCTTTATATATTTTTGGATTCTAGTGATTTAATATTAACCTTACTATTTTTTGGGATAATTGGCTTTTTCCTCTACATAATTTATCCACAACTTTTAGCTACTACCAATAATTTCACCCATCCTAAAAAATTAGGGTTGGGTTTTGGAATTGTATTAAGTTTAGGGTGGCTTGGGAATTTTTTAGGTGCATTAATTGGGGGATATTTTGCCAATCTCTATTCTCCAAACATGTTTTTCAGAATAGGGAGTGCAATTCTGATGTGTCTCATAATTTTAGCGATTATAATGAAGTTAAAATATGAAATGAAATAGAATTGAGAAATTTTTAATAATCTTCAAAATTAAATGTATTATTAGATTATGACAGAGAATAATTCTAATTTTTTAATCACCTATTTTGAGGTTAAAATATGGAGAGTCAAGATTCGAGGGGTAAAATTGTTAAGGAAACATTCCCTTCAGAGATTGTCTCTATTGTAGGTGATATTTTAGCTGGAATTATACTTATCCTATTAATTTTACCTTTTAAAAGCTTTATAATTCTTATACTTATTATCCCTGCTTTATTATCTTTAAGAGGAAATATTTCTGGACCGTTTATCGCTCGAACGTCCAAAGATTTAATTATTGGGGGTCTTAATAAAAAATCATGGGTTGAAAACGTATCTGCAACTTTAACATTATCACTAATAACTGCTGCATTAATAGGGATATTTGGAATTGTTATAGATATTTTCTTAATTAAATTTTCCCTTATTTCTTTTGAAATCCTTATTTTGATTCCCATAATTTCAATATTGTTGACTTTATCCATGACAATCCCTATATCCACTATTTTGAACTATATTGTTTTCAAATATGGTCTTAACCCAAATCATGTAGTAAATCCAATAATGACAGCAGTAGGGGATTTTGTTATGGTTTTTTGCTTTTATATCACTCTAATATTATTGGGGGTACCTTAAAATGGATTATTTTAAAAAAATTTTCAAGGAATCAGTAACCATCGTAATTATTTCTTCTACTATTGGAATATTTACGGGTACACTCTTATCAACCAATGAAAAACTCTTTTATGCATTACCACTCCTTCTTTTAATTTTACCTGCTCTTAATTCTCTAGTTGGGGATATCTCTACGGTTTTAGTATCTCGATTAACTATTCATCTATATATAGGTTCTATTCCTCCAAAAGTACAAAAATCGGAACGCTTAATTGAAGATTTTATTGGTCTATTAATTGCGATTCTATTAAGTTTATTAGTATTGATTATATTAGGTTTTATAATAGGAATTTATACTGGAATTAACCCAGTTAATCCTTTTTTGATCATTTTAGTGATAATCTTGACCATTATGACATTATTTTTTGTTTTATTTTTCTTATTATTTATAGGTTCAATATTTCTGTTTAATAGAGGTAAAGATCCGAATAATTTCTTAATTCCTTTTGTTACCTCTTTAGCGGACTTCTTGACACCGCTATTGCTGATTATTTTTATCATAATATTTATATAGAAACAATATATACGTAAATATGAGTGAATAAAACTAAATGACGCCTCAGAAAAAATTTCGATATAAACCCCTTTCTCTTAAGGATATATTAAGAGAAATGAAACAAAATATTGACTTGATGATTGACCTTGCATATAGTGCGATTAAATTCGGAAGTAAAGAAATAGCAGATGAAACTTATAAATTGGAACAGAGAATCCATGAATTAACCTATTTATTAAATTTTCAGATAATTCAAACTCACGCTGGAGGTATTGAACAAGCGAAAAGATTAGAACCAATTGTTGTAATGGGTTATTCTATCGATAAAATTAGTGATGCATTATCTGATATTGCGAGAGTTGTATATATTAACAGTGATATAACTAATTTTACTCAATTTTTTGGAGTTTGGGCCATACCAGAGCCTATTGTTAAAATTACAGTAAAACCAAAATGTGATTTTATTGGAACGTCCCGACATACATTGCATTTTAGGTCAAAACATGGAGTTGATTTAATTGCGATTAAAAGAGATGATAAATGGCTTTTTAATAGGGATGAAACAGTATTGGAGGACGATATTTTAATAATCAAGGGAGAGATTGAACCCATACTTGAAATTAAGAAATTATGCCAAGATGTAGAACCTATCTCATTTGAAATTGAAAAAGGAAAAAAAGAATTTGATCTTGATCTTAGTAATCCTGAAATATTTGAAGAATTAACAGAACTAAAAAAAACATATGTTCATATTACTGATATTTCTGAAACTATGATTGAATTGGCATTAGCTGCCCTATTTTTTAATAATTACGAATTAGCTGAGGATATACTAGAAATGGAAGAATTAATGGATGGTTTAAATATTACCTTTGAGAAAGATCTTTTAGATTTTGCCCATTTAATTGAGTCACCTCGTGATCTTACGGGTATCATGAGAATAGTGTTTTCATGTGAATTAATAGCTGATGCTGCTGCTAATATAGCGGAAAATATCATAAAAGGTTTTGAACCGCATAGTATTTTACAACAAGCAATAAAAGAGACTGATGAAATTGTTGTCCGTGAAAAATTATCTACAGAGTCATATTTTAAAGGTAAATCTTATCTTGAACTCCAAGATCATCGATATAAGAGAGGATTCCATATTATTGCTTTAAAACGAGAAGAAAAATGGATCTATAGTTTTAAATCTGACTTCGTGTTCGAAGTTGGTGATTTATTAATTGGTTTAGGTCCCAAAGAAACGGTTGGACAATGGAGAAGATGCGTAAATCCCGAAAAATATAGAGAAAATCAAAAATAACTCGGGAAATAAAAAATGGATGTTCATAAAGTTAAGGATATATTTCACAAAACATTGATAGAGATAATAAACCAAGTAAAAAACAATGAAATCTCAGTTAATGATAATGATATCATAAACTTAATCGATTTAATTATTAAAATTAAAGATTCCAATAACATGATTTTTGTCTATGGGGCAGGGAGGTCGGGTTTTATCGGACGTTGTTTTGCCCAAAGATTAATGCATTTAGGAATTAATTCCTGTTTTATATCTGATGCTGTGACCTATCAATATACAAAGAGGGATTTAGTTGTTATGATAAGTGGTTCTGGGGAGACGACTTCGCCAATCGCTATTGCTAAAAAAGCGAAAGAAATTGGCGGGAAAATAGCTTTATTAACTAATAATCCTACCAGTACTATTGGAAAAATCTCCGATTACGTCATACAAATAGAGGGAAAGAGCAAAGATAAAGCTATTTCTCAAGATACATTAGCTCCTTATACAAGTCTTTTTGATATTTCAACATTATCGGTATTAGATTCTATTGGCGGAGCTTTAATGAAATTATTAGGAGTTTCTGAAAAAGATATAGATAAAAGACACGCCACTATTGAATAAAACCATTAATTTTTTTAAATAATAAAAAAAATTAATAGGAAATGTTTAAACATCTTTAAGAGTATTTCTGGTAAAAATGGTTAAAATTTTATAAATTCAAAACATAATAATTCTAATTAAGTATCTCAATGTGAAATTTAATATGATTCCTAAACATAGATTAGAGGAAATAAAGGGAGAAGAAGTTAGGGTTTATATAAAAGACTTGCCAGAAGCCTACTGCGTTCAACTAGGTAAAATTCAATCGGTGGGAGAACACATTATCATATTTAAAGACATAAAGCATAATAGTATAATGTACATTCCAATAGATAGCATCGCATTAATCAAAAAAGAAGAATAATTGCCTATAATCTTGATCAAAATTAGTTAATTTTAGTTCATTTTCAGTAAAATTGGTTTTTTAATACAATCTATTTTGAAAATGATTTGATAAAAGCATAAATTATCAAATACATAAATAAAAGGTGAGCATTATGATGGGTAACGGTAATTTTGGAGATTGGATTAAAGATATTTACGGTTTACCGGCTTATAATTATACTTGTAATCAATTAATTTCACCAATAGCAAAAACTCCTACTACATATGGTTTTTCAATCGATCATTTTCATCAAATAGGAAATGATAGAATAACTGCAACTGCCCATAATGGTGGTTATGTTCAGGTTTTAGAATCCAGTAGGGGATTTCAATGGCTAACTTATAGGGATATGAAAAACAAAAAGCTGGGAGGAGGAATTGGGTTTTTTAGCGGAGAGAATTCCAAAGAATTATGGTCTGATTTATATGATAATGAAAATTCTAATAGCAAATATGATTATAAACGAATTTTTGGAATAGGGTATTTTCAAAAAAAGATTCAAAAACAAAATTTAGAAATAACTCATAATATTTGTACTCCATTTTCGGATGATCCTATTCTAATTTCAGAGATTATTATTTCAAATAATTCTGAAACTGAATCCATTAGCAATATGAAAATTATGGATCTATGGGATATCTATTTGCATCATATATTAAGATCATTGGTAGTAACTGCCAAAAATAGAAAGAAATTCGGTAAAAACAAAATTCTTAATTTAATAGGTAAATTAATAAAAATTTCACAAAAATTTACGAGAACTGATACGGATGGGTCAAGAAAAAAGTTTGACAACAAATTCAATTTTAATTGTTCATATCATTCTGAATCACAGTCAATTTATCTTACGCCAAGATATAAAAAAAATCCGCCTAATAACCCAGATGAACCATCTAAACACAATTATTATCCAAAATCGATATTTTTATCGATGATTCAAGGTAAAGCTACAAAGATTACTTGGAATTCCAAAAGCATTATTAATAAAAATAGCAAGGTGAAATTTATATGGGAAAAATCTAAAATTCCTAACCATCAGATTAACCTTAAAAATATCAAGAATCCTTGTCTTGGAATTGGCACTATGATCGATTTAAAACCAAAAGGAGTAAAGCAAATTGTTTTAATCTTTGGATATAGTGAAAAAGAAGATATACCACATTTAATAGAGAAATATCGTGAAATAACTTCAGAAACATCAATACTTAAATGGAACGCTGAGAATTGGAAACATTCATTAATAGAACTTGATTGTGAAAAAGATTTATGGTTAGCACGAGAAACCAAATGGCATTCATATTATACTCGAAGTTCCTGTTGTTTCGATGATTATTTTGGTTTACATAAATTTCCTCAAGGTTCAATATATTTATTTGGACACGGACTTGATGGAGCAATAAGAGATTATATGCTATTTCTTTATTCAATCATTTTTATAGATCCTGAGTTAGCTAAAGAGTATTTGAAATATGCGATTTCCTTTATGAGCCCAGATGGCAAATTACCCTACAGTATTTATGGATTTGCTAAAACCTTTACTCGATCTGTTCACGCGAAACCGTCAGATCTCTATATTTTTCTAATATGGGGAATTATTGAATATGTATTTACAACAAGGAATTTTAACTTTCTAACCGAGAAAATACCTTTTTGCTCAAGACCTCCTAAGAAAGAATCAACTGTTCTTGAAAAATTGTATATTGCTTTTGATTATTTGTTTTCCGATAAGGTGGGTTTTGGAGAGCACGGTTTAATCAAATGTAATGATGGAGATTGGAGTGACGGAATTAGCTTAATGATATCAGGGAATCGTAAAAAATTCATAGAATACGGAGAATCAAATTTTAATTCTACCTTTGCCTTATACATTATCCCAAAAGCGATTCCTTTATTTGAAGCATACAATCCTGATTTGGCTAAATTATGTAAGGAGAAATATGTCGAGTTGAAACGAGCAGTTATAAATTCGTGGAATGGTAAGTGGTTTTACAGAGGGTGGGATGGTAGTGGTAATCCAATCGGTAATGATAATATATATTTAGAGCATCATAATTGGCTCTTAATTTCTAAGATTTTAGAAAAAGAACAAGCTAGCAATCTAATCGATGTAATTTATAAAAACTTAGACAAGCCATCTCCAATAGGACAATTTATCTCATTTCCTCCTGTAAAAACACCGCATAACATTTTACCAAAGGGGTGGGACGTGAACGGAGGTGTATGGCATGCTATGAATGCATTATTAACCTGGGGTTATTCCCAATATAATCCCGAAAAAGCTTATAATTCATTAAAAAAAAATTCATTAGCCCAAAGAGCAGAAGCTTATCCTGATATTTGGTATGGAATCTGGAGCGGCCCTGATGCGTATATTGCAGACTATGCCGAAAATGCAGGTGAAGCTTTTTATCATCTTCTTACCCCTATGTGCGATTTTCCGTTAATGAATCTTAATATTCACGCATGTTTTCTTTTATCTGTCATAAAGATTTCCGGAATTGAAGCAGAATATGATGCCCTAATAATCGATCCAAAACTCAATAATAAAAACTTCCAATTTAAATCTGCTTTAATTTCAATAGAATCCTCATCGAATATCTTTAAAATCGAGCTTAATCTAAAAAAAACTAAAGATTTGAAAATTAAAATCATAAAACCAAAATGGTGGAGAGAAGATTCAATTGTTTTATTGAATGAACAAAACATAACTAAAGAACTTGAGCATATAATGATTGAAGAAAGCTATATCTCTATAAATGTAAAGGAAAACATTAAAAAAATTAATATTGTTTTAAAATAATTGGTTTACTGGATGAATATTCTATTCAAAAATCTATTAAATCTCTCGTGGGAAACTTTTCTGTACTATCAATCCCTTCTAAACTCATTGAAGCTGCTTTAATCCCCATTTTCCCTGCTTGTTTTATATCTTTACCCTCTAATAATCCTTGTAGAAAGCCAGCATCAAATGCATCTCCCGCACCTATACTATCAATAATTACCTTCGGTTGAATTGCAGGTATTTGTTCCATTATATTATGATCTACTACTAGAGCACCTTTGTCACCTAATTTAATTGCTACGATTTTAAATCCCTCACCTATAAGCAGATTTGCCGCTTCATTTATATCCTTTAATCCCGTTAAGTTTGATGCTTCAGTTTCATCAACCATTAAAAAATCCAGATATGGAATTAATGGTTTTATTACCTTAATCCAAGGGAGATCTAATGAGTGCAATGGAAATTGAGGATCCATTGAAGTTTTAATTCCTTTTTCTTTTGCTTCCTTGAATAGATTTAAAAATTTATCGTTCCATAAATCAGAAAAATGTAAATATCCAGAAGAATGTAATAAATCAGTGTCCAAAAGATATTTTTTCATATCATCGCTAAATTCAAGGGGCCAACCATGATGAGTTGGTAATTTAAACGTCGCAGGGCGTTTATTACTTCCAAATAACAAGATATAGATCGCGATCCCGCCTTCTTTTCCTTTTTCGATCTCGATAAAATCTGTCCTTATTCCAAATTTTTGTAATGAATTTATGACTATCATACCAAAATTATCATCTGCCACACATGAGACCAAATGAATTTCATTTCCGAGTTTTTTAAGATTTTGTGCTACATTGCCAGCAGCGCCCGCCGTAACGCAATGAACTTCTGATAGATCTGCCCAGATCACTAATTCATTTATATCAGTTGGAGCGTTTCCCCTAATTATTAAATCTAAATTAACCGGTCCAATAACACCTATTTTATAACCCATAACTATACATCTTGATTAATGTTCTCCAGGTTTTAATATCATACTCCATGCCCTAGCATGTTTAGGGATGTTTGACTTTTGACAATCGGGATTGATAATTTTTTGTTCTACGGCACAATAATAGGGAAGTAATTGAATTATTGGAACTACGTATAATGCAAATAAATGTTCATTATCAATAGGAGTGCGGACAACATAATCCATTAATGGAGATAGTTTGTCTTCGCTATCAGGTAAAATCGCTATAACAGGGCTTTTTATCATCATTGTGAATTTAGCAATTTGTTCAAACCATTTTTGCGAATTATTTTTGGGATAAAGGAGGATAGTCAGTATCTTTTCATCTGTCAATCCCAAAGCTCCATGAAGATGTCTCGTAGGTACCATAGATTTTGCCGGAATATGTGCCATTTCTTCAAACTTAAGTTCCATTTCTTCAGCAGTCCCAAAATTTGCTCCGGCACCAACTATAATTACGCTACGAACATGAGCATGATATTTAGCAATACTCCAACATCTTGCGTCGAAAATATCCCATCTCTCAGCCATAAGATTTGGAATTTGATTTAATTTTTTTCTAAGACCTTCAAAATCTATTTCTTTGATCCTCTTCTTCTCTCCGAGTGTGAGAGCGAGTAATAAACTAGCTGCTAATCGAGTAGCATAATGAAATGTGTCCGATCCCCCTGTATCAAAGCCACCAGCACAGGCAATCGTATCATGGCATAGTTTAGTCAAAGGACTTCCAGCAACCGAAGTTATAGCAATACAGTAACACCCTAGATCTTTCATTTTTTCCGTAGCCGCAATAGTGTCAATAGTGCTTCCGCTTCCGCTATATGCCAATAATGCTGTGCGCTCATAATCATATGGTTTATTAACAGTAAGGCACTCCACAGAATCTCTATCTTCGGAAGTTATTTTTGCCCATTCCCAAAATGCTGGACCTGCTGCTTGGGCCACAAATTGAGAAGTGCCCATTCCAATGCCTACTATATGCATGATCCCTCTTTTCATGAATTCATCAGCAATTTTATTAGTAGATTCTTTTGCTAATTCTAATGTTTTATGTATCGCAATAGGTTCGTTTTTAATATCATTATAGACATTGTAAGGATGTTCTGTTTTAGGCTCACTCCCTAGAGCGTGATACATTATTGGATCCTCGGTTGTTGCCTCAATCCTTCCTGTTGGATCATCCCCAAGAAAATCAAATTTTTTCCGTTCTTCATGCTTTAATATTTTATTTTCTTGTCCCTTCATGTTATTCAACATAAATCAATAATTTTTAAAATAGGTATGCATTAAAAAATTAAATTTCAAAAAATAATAAGAAGCGTTTTTTAGATTAAAAATGATTTCTCTCTATTAAAATGAATGTTAATATAAATTTTAAAAGCGAAAAAGTATATATATCTTTATTAAAAGAATTAAAAGTGATTTTTTATGATTCCTTGGTCTATTTTAAAAGAATTAAAAGGAGAATTGGTAAGACTTTATATTCGTGATTTACCTGACCCGCATTGTATATTATTAGGGAAAATTGAAGAAGTTAGAGAGCATATTGTTTTATTTAAAGATGAGGATCATGGACAATTGATCTATATTCCTATAAAGAAAATTGTTTTAATTAAGAAAACTTAAACTTTAATCTGAGTCTCTTTTAAATTAAGTAAGTTTTATCTTTCCTTTTTTTGATGAGCTTGTTATATATCAATATAAAGGAAGAAGTATGAAAAACTTGGAATTTGATGATAAGAAAAATGGATAATTTTAATTCTGAAAAGGTAAATGACTGGGAAAACAGCAGAATGATTGGACAAAATAAGGAACCCGCTCATAATACTCTCATTCCTTATCCTGATGTAAAAATTGCTATAGGAGGCACTAAAATATCTCCATATTTTAAATTACTAAATGGAAATTGGAAATTTAATTGGGTAAAAAGACCAGCAGAACGTCCAATTAATTTCTATAAATTAAATTATGATGTAAATAATTGGAAAGAAATCCCCGTTCCAAGTCATTGGCAGCTAGAAGGATACGGTAAACCAATTTATTTAAATTTCCAATATCCAAAAAGTATTGATATGAAAAACATTCCTAAGATTGATCCTGAATATAATCCAGTAGGATCTTATCGCACCGAATTTATAATTACTGAGGAATGGCATGGACGCGAAGTTTTTATTCATTTTGATGGAGTAGATTCTGCATTCTATATATGGATCAATGGTGAAAAAGTTGGTTATAGTCAAGGAAGTATGACTCCTGCAGAATTTAATATCACTAAATATCTTCGTGAAGGTACTAATATATTAGCTGTAGAGGTTTATAGATGGTCCGATGGAAGCTACCTAGAAGATCAGGATATGTGGCGTCTTAGCGGTATTTATCGTGACGTATTTTTGTTTTCAACACCAAAATTACATATTCGAGACTTTTTCGTATATTCCGACCTTGATAAAGAGTATAAAGATGTGAGTGTAAAAATTAACTTGAAAATTCATAACTATTCTGAAAAAATCTTATCTGGAAATAAAGTAGAAGTAAGGATATTAGATGAGAATTTAAATAAAAATGATGTAGAAATTCTCATGACTTCAACTGATATACAAGTAGATGCTTTTAATGAAACAGAAGTAACTATGCAAACAGAGATAAAAAATCCAAAAAAATGGACTGCCGAAACCCCAAATCTTTATGAGATAATTTTAATTTTAAAAGATTTCAATGATAATATTCTTGAAGTAGAACGCTGCAAATTTGGATTTCGTAAAGTTGAGATTAAAAACAGCCAAATTTATATTAATGGAGTTTCTGTTTTATTCAAGGGTATAGATCGCCATGAGCATGATCCAGATCATGGAAGAACAATTTCATATGCCACTATGGTTGATGAAATAAAGCTCTTGAAACAATATAATATGAATGCTGTAAGGACAAGCCATTACCCTGATCATCCAAAATGGTATGAATTATGTGATGAATACGGAATATATGTTATTGATGAATGTAATTTGGAATCACATGGTTTACGGATGGCATTGCCAATGGATATACCTGAATGGACTGATGCTATTGTGGATCGCATGGTTAGTATGGTTGATAGAGATAAAAATCACCCAAGTATAATCATGTGGTCATTAGGAAATGAAGCGGGAAAAGGTAGAAATTTTCAAATTATGAAAGATGCCGCATTAAAAATTGACCTAACAAGACCAATTCATTATGAAGGGGATTGGAATCTTGAAGTTTCCGACGTATTTAGTCTTATGTATCCAACAATTGAAAATCTCGAAAAACTGGGAAATTATGAAAAAATTATCAGATTTGGTAAAGATTTTACACCCGATAGTTATAGAGATAAACCAATAATTCTATGTGAATATGATTTCTCTGCAGGTAACAGTACAGGAAATCTTGAAGAATATATAGATGTTTTTGAAAAATATGATAATATAGTTGGAGGATTCATATGGGATTTTGCTGATAAAGCTTTTAGAAAGGTAGATAAATTTGGAAATGAATATTGGGCATATGGAGGAGATTTCAATGATGAGCCTAATGATAAAAATTTTGTATGTAGCGGAATTTTTCAACCAGATAAAGTACCTAAACCTGCAGCTTTGGAGGTCAAAAAAGTATATCAGAATATAAAAATTCTTCCCGTTGATTTAATTAATAGAAAAGTGAAAGTTTATAATAAATATGATTTTATTAAATTGGATTTTATTGATATTCATTGGGAGCTAACTGCTAATGGAGAAGTCATTCAACAAGGAATTTTATCTAAATTGAATCTTGGTCCAAAAGAAGAACAGATAATGCAAATTCCTTTCGAAGACCCAGAATTAAAACCAGAAACAGAATATCACCTAATGATTAAATCTAACTTAGCATCAAATATGCTCTGGGCAGAAAAGGATTTTATAATAGCTTGGGATCAGTTTAAATTGCCATATGAAATGATTTCAGCACCTTTAACAGATCCTAAATCCCTCTCAGAAATCATAATAAAGGATTTAAGCGATAAAATCATAATTAAGGGAAATAATTTCGACATTACAATTGATAAAGAAACAGGAGTTCTTAATTCATATATTCATAATGGAACGGAATTAATTTCTAAACCTCTTATTCCTAATCTCTGGAGAGTTCTAACTGACGGTGATATATGCCTTGAACTGGCTACTCGTTCTAAGTTAAAAAAGAAGAAATTATATTGGAAAATCGCAATGGAACGGCGAAAAATAGAAACGACTATCATTAATCAATTAATGCCCCAAATTACCCAAATAGTGATAGAATCCACCTTTCCTAAAGAAATATCTCCATATAAGATAACATATACTATTAATGGGAATGGAGAAATAATTGTTGAAAATGAATTCTTACCAAGCAAAGAGATATTTAGGTTCGGAATGCAAATGGGAATACCTATACAATATGATAAAATAACATGGTATGGGCGGGGTCCGCATGAAAACTATTGGGATCGTAAAACGGATGCGGCAGTAGGATTTTTTTCAATGCCTATAGAAGATTTTAAACAAGATTATGTTCGTCCACAAGAAAATGGAAATAGGTGTGATATTCGTTGGATTTCATTTACTAATAAAGATGATTTTGGAATACTAATTAAAGGAATGCCTTTAATTAATGTGAGTGCTTGGCCATATACTATGGAAGATTTAGAAAGAGCAACTCATATTAATGAACTACATAAGAGAGATATAATAACAGTTAATATCGATTACAAACAAAAGGGAGTTGGGAATGGTTTAACAGAAAATAGTTTAGTTCATGATGAGCCAACCTTAACGAAATATCGATTGGAGGGAAATAAAATATATAATTATAAATTCAAATTACAACCTTTTAAGGGTCTCTATTAATTTAAAAATGCTTTTTTCTTACCTTACTGTACTATTAAACCATAAATTAATTATTAAGGAAATTTTAATAGATCATGTCTCCAATAATAAAATGTTATAAATTAATATTTTCATTGGAATTTTCATTAATAGAAAAAAAGTGATTTCAATAGATACCCTTTTAGAAATTATATATATTTCTCCAAAGAAAGGAAAAGGGATTTTTGCGAAAAGGTTCATTAAAAAAGGAACACTTGTAGAAATAGGACACGTTATTTTACTTTCCAACAAGGATTACGACCAAATTCAAGACACCATACTTTATCAGTATGTCTTCGAGTGGGATGATCCCAATAAACCTGATTTTCAAAATGCTATAGCATTGAGTCAATGCCAATTTTTTAATCATTCATATAAACCAAATTTAAAATATGCTTATGATTACGAAAATCAAACAATAGAGTATATAGCCATCAGAAATATAAAAAAAGGAGAAGAGCTAACAGTAAATTATAACGGGCACGTTAGAGATAAAAGTCCAATGTGGTTTGAAGTAGAATAAATTCTTTACTTTCTTTTTAAGGTATATTTTGAATATGTACATATAAAATAGATTTTAGAATAGTTAGTCGCAACTTTGCGACGAAAAATATGCTTTTTCGGTATAAATTTTAATAGAATAAGTCTTATTTTATAAATTAGAATTTTTTCAAAAAAACATGCATCTTTCAATAAATTTGCTAAAAACCAATATTAGGAAGTGCTCAATTTGAAAAATATATTAGAACAAAAATATCAATTTTTAGTTAATAATATTTCAGACACTATAATTGAACTTGATCTTAAAGGTAATTTTGTCTATATTGGTCCTCAATGTTTTAATCTATTTGGTTATCATCAAGAGGAGCTTTTGGATGTAAATATCTTGGATTTAATCCATCCAGAAGATCTATCTCACGTCAAAAAGTCAATTTTAGAGAATTTAGATTCTGGAATCACAATCTCTTCTGAATTTAGAATAATCCATAAAAATGGTAAATATGTTTGTATTTCTGCAAGAGGAAGTGTTGTCAATGCGAATGGTAAACAAACCATATTAGCCGTAGGAAGAGATATAACTAATCAAAAAGAGATTCAAAATAAATTAAAACAATCTGAAGAACTATTCAAACAAATTACAGATCAATCTTTTATGGGTTTTGCGATTTTTCAAGATTTCGAAATTAAGTATTTTAATCCCGCATTTTCTGAAGTTATTGGATATTCTCAAGAAGAAATTTTAGCTTGGAAAACGAGAGAATTTTTTAAGATAATACACCCTGATGATAGGAATAAATTAATTTCTTTGGCTCAAAAGTTGTATGCTGGTGATAATCAAGCTTTAGACTTTCTTCATTTCCGAATTAATAAAAAATCAGGACAGGTAATTTGGGCTGAGACTAAGACCAAGCCAATCTTTTTTGAGGGAAAAAAAGCAGATATGGTGTTCATTCAGAATATTACCCAAAAAAAGGAATCAGAAGAAAAATTTTCTAAAGCATTCAATAATGATTTCATAGCAATGGCGATAAGTGATCTTAAAGAAGGGAGAATTATTGAATGTAATGAGGTATTTTTAAATAATCTTGGTCTTAAAAGGGAGGATGTTATCGGAAAAACAGCGCAAGATATAAAACTATGGAGTGATAAGGATTCAAGGGATGAGATTATACGTTCTATTCAAGAAAAAGGGGATGTTAGTAATTTAGAAATAAAGGTAGAAACAGACGATGGAGAACTTAGGAGTTATTTATTTTCAGCAAATGTAATAGAAATCAATAATGAGCCTTTCCTTTTGAGTATGTCAAATGATATAACAAATCGAATTTTAGTTGAACGAAATCTAAAAGAATCTGAAGAAAAATATCGTCTTATCTCTGAAAATGCTAACGATTTGATTATCATTATAAATAAAAATTCAATAGTAGAATATATTAACAAAAGACCGCTGGTAAGGAATTATGGATATACTCCAGAAGAAATCCTTGGAAAAGATATTAAATCTTTTATAAATCCCGATTATTTAGAAAATTATGGTTTAAATGTAAAAAATCTATTTCGAAGAGATAAAGGGACAATAGAATTAGAATTAAGACATAAGAGAGGATATTTTTGTCCTGTTGAAGTAAGTGTAAGTATTTATTTTGATATTAATAATGAACCCAAACAACTAATATTTGTTAGAGATACAACTGCACGTAAGCGTACAGAACAGAAATTAAAAGAATCGGAAGAAAAATATCGTTTAATTGCGGAAGATGCCGATGATCTTATCTCTTTATATGATGAAAATTATAATTTGGAATATATTAATGAAAAAACTCACTCCAGAATCTTAGGATATTCTGAAAAAGAATTAAAAGATCTTCCATTTAAATTGTCAATAATTCATAAAGATGATGTAAAGGTCATAAGAAATGGGAGTAGAGTTTGTTTTAAAAGAGGAAGCATAACCTATCAGATGAGATTAAAACATAAAAAAGGGCATTATTTATGGTTTGAAACAAAAGGTAAGGTTTTTTTAGGGCAGGATGATAAGAAAAAAGTATTATACATATCCAGAGATATTTCAGAACGAAAATCTGCAGAGGAAGAATTGAAAGCTAAGGAGTTAAAATACCGAATACTAATAGAAAATCTTCCTCAGAGGATATTTCTCAAAGATAATAATTTTATGTATATCTCTTGTAATAATAAATATGCAGATGATTTAAATATCAAAGCCGATGACATTCTGGGCAAAACAGATTATGATTTTTATCCAAAAGAATTGGCAGATAAATATAGAACAGATGATATTAGAATCTTATCAACGGGGAAGCCTGAAGAAATAGATGAGATAGATATTCTAAGGGGCAAAGAAAGATATGTAAGAATTATAAAAACTCCCATTCGAGATAAAAATGATAATATCACAGGTTTATTAGGAATTTTTTGGGATATAACAGAACGTAGAAAAGTGGAACAACAACTAAAAGAGTCTGAAGAGCGTTTTAAAATAATTTTTGAGCATGCACCAGATGCCTATTATATGGTTGACTTAAATGGTCGCTTTATTGATGGGAATAAAGCCGCAGAAAATTTAGTTGGATATAAAAGGGAAGAATTAATAGGCAAATCTTTTGCAAAAATAATCCCAGAAAACCAAATACCAATAGGGATGGAGCTTCTTTTAAAAAATAGGAATGGATTAAAAACAGGTCCAGATGAAATAATTGTATATCATAAAAATGGAACAGAAATACCAATCGAGATTAGCACCCACCCAATCACAATTAATAACCATACTTTGGTTTTAGGGATTGCGCGAGATATTACAGAACGCAAAAAATCAGAACAAAAATTAAGAGAGTCTGAAGAAAAATATCGAAATATCATAGAAAAAGCTAAAGAAGGATATTTTGAAGTGGATTTAAAAGGAAATTATACGTTAGTTAATGATGCTTATTGCAAATTATTCGAATATCCCCGTGAAGAAGTAGTGGGAACTAATTATAGAAGTTTTATAACTGAAGAAATGAGTAAGAGAACATTCAATGTATTTAATACGGTTTATAGAACTGGAATAGAACTACTGAATTCTGAATATGAAGTGATTACAAAAAGCGGCAATATTAAATATTGTGAAAGTTCGATTCATTTAAGGTATGACGTTAAAGGAAAAAAGATAGGATTCAGAGGCTTTTTAAGGGACATAACGGAGAAAAAAATAGCAGAAGAGAAACTAAAAGAATCAGAAGAAAAATATCGGAATATCATCGAGAATGCTAAAGAAGGCTACTTCGAGGTCAATCTAAAAGGGACTTTCACATTTATCAATGAAGCTTTTTGCAAATTTTTTGGATATGGTTCTGATGAAATAATAGGAATGCCTTATAAAAGATTTACATCGGAAAAAATGGCTAAAAAGGCATACAAAGCTTTTAATGATGTGTATAGAACTGGAATCGAACAAAAGAACTTTGAATTTGAAATTATCACAAAGGATGTGGGAATTGTATATGGTGAGACTACTATTCATTTAAGATATGATTCCGAAGATAATGTTATAGGATTCAGTGGATTTATGAGAGATATCACCGAACGTAAGAAAGCAGAAGAAAATTTAAAAGAATCCGAAGAAAGATTCCGTCATCTCTTCGAACAATCACCATTTTCTATAATTCTTTTTGATTTAAATGGGATAATTCTTGACTGTAATTCGGCTACTGAGAGAATGTTTGGAATCATTAAGCAAGACATTATAGATCAAAACTATTTACAAATCTCGTATTTAACTCCAAAACAATTAGTACTTTTAAAAGAAAGATTTCTTTCATTAATGAATAGAAAAAGTGTAGAGCCTTTAGAAATGCGAGTTATTAGAAAAGATGGAAATGTGCGATGGATAAATTCTAGTGTCTCGAAAGTAAGAATAAAAAATCAAATCCTATTCTATTCAATCATTCAAGATATAACAGAAAGAAAAATACTAGAAAATTTAATGTTTGAATTAAACCATGTATTTTTCAATTTTACTGCAGATGTTAAAAAAAATATACAATTACTCGTTCAGACTGTTAGTAAATTATCTAAAGGAAAAGTTGTTCTCTATACAAGGAAATCCTTAGATAAAGACAGACAAATTGCGCAAATCATTACCAGTGATAATGAATTCTACAGTCATAACGTAGAAATTTTTAAGAAGATCTATTTTATGAATGAAATTTTTGAACAATGCCATGAGTTACCTCAAGTTTTTTCTGATCTTCATGAGAATACTCAGTTAAGAGGCGATCCCTTTATCCAAAAATATAATATTAAAGGAGCGTTTGGAAAAATCATCAGTTCACAAGATGATTATGAAAGTGCGATAATTATCTTATATCAACAGAATCCAGAAGTTGCAGATGAGGATCAATTAGTACTTTTATTAATAAGCGATGCAATAGCTATAGAGGAACAGAGATGGCAATTACTACAAAAATTAGAAGAACAAAATAAAAAATTAAGTGAAATTGATAAGTTAAAATCCGAATTTTTAAGGAGAATTTCCCATGAGCTAAAAACCCCTCTTATTTCGATTAAAGGATATTCGGAACTAATATTGAATCAAAATAAAGAATATTTTGATATTGATACTATTTCGATGATAGAAGAAATAACCCAAGGATGCTCGAGACTTGAAAATCTAATTATTGAGCTTTTAAAGACTTCAAAGTTGGAAACAGGCCAAATTGAGTTGAAAACATCCGTTGAAGATTTAGGATTTTTAATAAGGTTTACAGTTAAAGAATTACAAGGCTTAGCCAAGACAAGGAATCAAAGAGTTATACTAAAAGTACATGAGAACTTAATTACTAGATTCGAAAAAGAAAGGATTCATGAAGTGATAGGCAATTTGTTAACTAATGCAATAAAATATACACCTCCCTATGGTATGATTGAAATTAAATCAGACATTAAAGATAATTTTTATATTATCTCCGTTAAAGATAACGGGATTGGTTTTACGGAAGAAGAAAAAGAAAAAGTTTTCAAACAATTCGGTAAAATAGAGCATTATGGCAGAGGGTCATACGTCTCAACGGAAGGAACAGGCCTAGGTCTCTATATTTCCAAGAAATTAGTGGAACTCCATGGTGGAGAAATATGGATGGAATCTGAAGGTAGAAACAAGGGTTCAACATTCTATTTCTCCTTACCGATAATCAAAGACTAAAATTATGTAATCTTCTCTTTTTTTACTATTGGAAATATTAGTTAATCATGAACAGACTGTATTATTTTCTTAGTCCCTTTAAGAAATTTAAATTCATTTCAAACATATTATCGCCCTCAGGAGTTTCTAATATACCAGGTAAGTCTTTAAATTGCTCATCATTAACTAAAAAACTAAACGCATCTTTTCCGATCTTTCCTTTACCTATATGAGCGTGCCGGTCAACTCTAGAACCACATTCTTTATCAGTATCATTCAAATGAAAAGCTTTTAAATGCTTAAGGCCAATTATATCATCGAATGTATTCCATAAGTCATCGTACTTTTTTTTCTTTGTAAAATCGTATCCCGCTGCAAATGAATGAGCAGTATCAAAACACACTCCTATTCGTTGTTTATTTTCTATTCGGTCGATCATATATTTCATATGTTCAAATTTATGTCCCAATCCTTTTCCTTGTCCTGCAGTGGTTTCTAATAAAATTATCACCTTAGAATCTTTGGTCTCAGTAATTAGTTTATTCAAATGATCAGTAATTTGATTCATCGCTTCTTTTGAAGAGAGATCCTTACTTTCCTTAGGAATTACGCCAGGATGCATGTTTTCATATTCTATTTTCAATTGATCTGCTTTAATAAGTTCATCCAACATCGCATTATACGATTTCTCGAGTTTTTCCTGCTCCTGCGATGCAAGATTAATCAGATAACTATTATGAGTAATTATAGGCCAAATCTCTTTAATTTCTTCTCTTTTTTCTAGAAAATTATTAATATCTTCTTGATCTAAGGGTTTTGATGACCAAGAACGGACATTTCTGATAAAAACTTGAATTGATTCGCATCCAATTTCCTTCCCAGTTACTAAAGCTAAGTATTTACCTCCGCTCACGCTCATATGGGCTCCCAATCTCATCCAATATTCACTTTTGGATTAGTTATTCTAGTGTTACTAATAAATTATTGAAGTTTGTTTAAATAGATAATTATTAATCAATCTTCATCCTATCATTTAGTCAACGAAAATAAATAATTATTTTAATTTTAGAAACATACAAAGAATTATGCAAAGTATTAAAGGAAAAAAAGAAGGATTATTACGAGTTCTCGGTATGGTCCTAATTCTTATAAGTGTACTTGCCACAATCATTTTTGACTTCTTTCTCTTAGATTTAACGACATATATTTTAGCAATTGTAGTCTTCATGGCTTGGTTTGTATTAATCGTATTGCTCAAACTCGAAAAGGATTTTTTTGTGGATAATGCATCAAAATTTTTTGTAGGATTAGGAATATTCTCCGCTATAATTATTATAATTGCGTGGATGATCGGTGTCTCAGCATTACTACTCTTTATTATGGTAATTTTTTCAGATATTTTAATTATCTTTTGTTGGCACTTCGCTTTAACCATCTTTAAAAAGAAAAAAGTGGTTTTTCTTATAGGAGGTATCGGGTATTGCATTATTACAGCGCTTTTCAGGGTCTTATCATTTATTGCATTAAATTTGATACTAGGTGCTGCCCCTTTACTATTAGTAATTTTAGGAATATGCTTAATAATACTGGCAGAGTTTAGAATGAAGAAAAAAGGATTATTGAATTACGTTTAACCATTATTTTACTTTTTTTTACTTTTTTTCTATTAGACAATTAAGTGCTTCTTTTTAATGATAGCTAACGGTTAAAAAAAGTAAGAGATTATTTGTCCAATTTCGACCAAAAGTTCGTTAAAGTATCTTTCGGAAATTCAAATTTTAAATTCGTGGGTTCAGAGGATTCTTTTTTGAAAAATTCTGGAACATCATTCATCTCTTGAGTAATACCGGCTTTTTCATTAAATTCTAATTCAATTTTAATTATTTGTTTACCAAGGTTTATAACATCTTCTCGTGTTAATTTTGTATTATACATGGCGTTAATTGCTTTTGCAACGATTTCCATGTTTTCATAACTAGGCCCTATAAAATAACAACAACCCATTGAATCCAAAACAGCAGTATATATTTGTAATTCAAATGATAACTCTTCTTTATTTTCCATATCATAAATATCTCCATAATCTCTGTCAGTTCTTGCGCTTCTTCCTGCTATTGCAGCTCCCGCAGTATGATCTGCACCCATTGGAGAAGTAGCATAAGTTAAACTCATGGCTTTAAACACTCGAGGATCATATGCCGAAATTCCTTGTCCTTTCACATGAGGAATTCTTTCAAAATTAAGCTCTTTTCCTAAATGACATACTCCATTCCCATAAAATTGTCCTATTTTAGTATTGCATCTTATTTCTTTATCTAAGATCTCGATAACTTTTTCAGCATCACCCCAATCAATTTTTCCAGCATCCATTGCGACTCCCATAGTAACTCCAAATTCGATCGTATCTATTCCATTATCATCACATAAATGATCGATTCTTGCCAGCTTATCGAGATTATTAATCATACAATTAGAACCATTTAAAGCAATTGTTTCATATTCAAAACTGGAAGTAATATGATTACCTTTTTCATCAAGAAAGATATTTGAACATTTTATTACGCAAGTTGGTGAACAAGGAACACGCTTTTTACCTTTTCGAGCTATAACAAGTTCATGAAGTAGTTCTCCGGAAATATCCTCGGCATCTTCATAAGAACCCATTCGAAAACTTTTTGTTGGTAAACCTCCATATTGACTCATGGCTTTGGTCGCTAGAGATGTTCCATAAATTGAGAAAGTTTCTCTTGAGATGGCTAAATTTTTAGCAAAAGGTTTTGAGATTTCCCTAAATTTCTTAATATCATGAATTTTTACTTTTGAACCTTTTAAAGGTTTGATGATAATAGCTTTAATACCTTTTGAACCCATCACTGCCCCCAATCCTCCTCTACCGGCATGACGACTGGGATACCCTTCTAAATCATTAGCGGCAACACTAGCGGCTCTCATTAAATATTCTCCGGCAGGACCTATAGAATAAATACCAATATTTTCTCCAAATCTTTCCATTAACTTCGAATGTAATTCATAATTACCTAATTGTTTGTATTCATCTGCTCGTTCAAATTTGATCCCTTCCTCATCAATAATTAAAATTTTTAACTCCCTTGACATATCTTCTAAAACTAAGGCCCTAATCCCATGAGCTGCCATTATCATCGAAGGCCTACCACCTACATTTGCTTCCTTTATGCCTTTTGTTAGTGGACTTTTAGCCCCCACAGATGTCCGAGCTGAATTAGGAAAAGGACTTCCGGTTAGTATTCCATTAGCTAAAATTAATTTATTATCTTTACCTAAAGGATCGCATAATGGTGGAACTTCATCATGTACTATTTGCGAACTTAATCCCCTCGCCCCCAATAAGAAGAATTTTGAATCTCTGGTAATTTCTTCATACTGAACTGATTCCGTATTTACATTAATTCGAGCAATTTTCATTATTAAGAACTAATATTTAACGTATTTTATTTTTTATCTTTAAGATAATAAGAGAAATACACAAATATTTCAATAAAAATTATTCAAATTAGAATTTGCTAATGATAATTAAATTAAAATTAGAAATAAAAAAAAAAACTAATTATTGAGGATTTTTTATTGCTTCAATATCGTTTTGAGCCTGTTCAATTTCACTTAAAATGGTATCTGCTAGTTCCTGCGAAATCTTGCCTATGTGTAATAAACAATTGACCTTATCCTTAGCTAATTCTAATTTCCATTGAGCACAGCAAAGCATACAATCAAAATCACGATCCATTGAAGCTGTAAAAATCGCGATTTCCAAAGCTTTTGCCGCGCCGTCAATACAGCAGGTGAGACATTTTCGATTCCACCAATCAAGTTCATCTTCAATAAAATCGTTAAGATTAAGCAGGTTGATCTCAATTAATGCTAAAGGAATGCCTTGTTCTGTTCCTGATGTAACGCCAATTAGCAGTATAATATTATTTCTAATAGTATGCAAAGAAGAGATAATATAAATGGCATCCTCATCACTTATGAACTTGATTTTATTAAAAATTTCTGTTCGAAATTCGGTGATTTCAATCATAATCTTTGCAATAGCATCATGAAAGAGGCCGCACGTGATTTTTCCCTTTTCAGCAAGATAAAAGGCTGTTTCTAAATGTTTCTGGGCTATCCACAACTTATGACTTAATAATTTGTCTAACAGCCAGCATAAGTGTGTATCCGTGTAATTTTTTAATACCTCTATTTGCCAATCCACATAAAGATACATATCTTTTAACTCGGTTTCAAAAATACCCGATATTGAAGAGCTTAAGGCATCGTTGGGCACATCAAAATCATTATCCATCAGTTCCACTCGTATTTCATGGGTTCCATTTTCCATGAACCAATTACCATGGGTATCGTTAAATGTAAATGAGAAAGAAGTTTCCATAGGATTTGGGATATATTCTAATATAAGTACGTTATCAATGAATATCTTTATATTAGAAATGCCTCGATCATCTCCATCTATTTCATTCCACACGTTGAATTTCACGGTAATATCTATTGGAGTATCAATAATCTCAAAATCAGAAATTTCGGGAGGATTCACATCATCATCATTTATCGTGATTTTACCAATAATCGTACTGGAATTGCCCTCGGAAATCGCATGAATGGAAAACTCCTGTTCACCCCAGCCGGTGGGAGTAAGTGTCAATGTGAATGTTTGAGTTTCTCCGGGTGCTAAGTAGATTACATTACTGCTTAAATATTCATCAGCAAAAGGAATATCATCAAAAGAAATCGTGAATTTTTGAGGAACGTTACCTAAATTGGTTAGTTCAAACGTATACGTACCTGTCTGATAGTCCCAAATAGTGTTCTCCGGATTTATACATTGAAAGTCCATATCGTAAAATTCGGCAACTTCGAATGTATCACTGAATAGAATATCATGTTTACCATATGCTCTATCAAGCACGTGGAGATCATAATAATAAATACCAGGTTTTGTGGTGTAATGACGTGGAGGATGAAGAGCTAATCCAATTCTTGATTCTCCAGGTTTAAGCGCAAATGTCTGTGTATTTTTGATAAAATCATAGGGATAGAAGCCTTTATAGATGAAATTGTCTGTAAAATTTCCCGAAACACTAACGTT
>JBHLNT010000259.1:0-5245 GCA_048941265.1 Promethearchaeota archaeon | reverse complement strand
TTTCTCTTAAAACTTTAAAAACATCCCCTGTAGTATGGCATGCACCCCGTGGTGCAAATGCATAAGTAAGTGCTAATCCATAACAAGATCGTATATCATGATAAGGGACATCTAAGCTGTTTATTGTTGCTATTTCATCAGGAGATATTTTATATTTTTCTCCTATCTTATTAGATCCCTCGGCTAATAGATCTCCGATCCCTTCCCTAAATGTTATTTTTTTGATTAATTTCAACATTGATTCATAATTTCCCCAATTTAACTCAAATCCGTCGACATCATTTTCAGTTATTTTACCTTTATTAAATAAATCATACATTAATGCAATTACACTACTACAACTAATGGTATCCATTCCATAATCATTACAAAAGTGGTTTGCTACAGCTATGGATTCTAAGTTGCTATTTAATATCATTGAGCCAAAACCGGCGATAGTTTCATATTCTGGCATTTCGGTTTCTTCCACTTTAACTTCCTCGTTACTTATTTTTATTAGTTTACCGCACGCTATTCCGCAACTGTAGCATGATTTATTTTTAATAGAATAATGCTCTTTAAAATTCTCACCTGCTATTTTAAATACCTCATTCCATTTACCTTGAGCCCAATATTTTATTGGTAAATCGCCTATTGAATGAAAGGGCATAATAGCTGCACTTGTTCCATATTCTCGCAAACTCTTGGTAGCTAAAGTCGTTTGAATAAACTTCGAAGTTTTTTTTGCTATTTCTTTAAAATTTTCGGAATTTGCTACCTTTGGTCTAAAACTATTTCCTCTTATAACAATCCCTTTTAAATTTTTAGAACCCATTACAGCACCCATTCCCGTACGTCCAACCGCTCTTCCTTCAGTACTAATATTAGCAAATTTCACTAAATTTTCACCTGCTTGACCTATACATAACACCTTTGATTTAGGATCGCCAGAATAAGACTTTAATAATTTATGGGTTTCTTTTACCCCTTTGCCCCATATTTTAGAGGCATCTAAAATCTCGCCTTTATCATCAAAAATCCTTATATATACGGGATTCTCAGCTTTACCCGTGATAATGAGTCCATCATATCCGGCCCTTTTCATTTCTGGACCAAAAAAACCACCCGCATTTCCCTCGCCCCAAAGTCTCGTATAAGGCGATTTCGAACAAACAACAATTCTAGCAGATGAGAGTGCGCCTGTAGAGCATAACGGACCGTTCATTATCATTAAGATGTTATCGGCTGATAATGGATCTGTATCTTTATCAAGATAATCAAATAAGTATCTACAAGCATACCCCGCTCCGCCTAGGAAATCTATAGAATATTTGGGATTTAATATCTCTGGTGAAATACAATAGTCGGATAAATTAATTTTTAGTAATTTTCCGGTAAATCCGTAGTATTCCTCCATCGAACGTGAATTCATTAATTTAACTAATCCAATCTAAAAAATTTTTTATTGAGTAAATAATTGAAGCTCAAAAAGATTTTTTATTATTTTTTATAATATGGATTTACAGTTCTTTAGAGCTGAATCACTAATTTAGATATAGAATTAAAAGCAAATTCTACGTTCATTCCTGTTTTTGCAGAGGTATAGAGTACTGATGAGGCATTCAAATTTTTTACTAAAGTCTCTAGCTCTTGCTGGGTGATTTCATGATTTAAATCATTCTTATTAGCGATTAGAATAATAGGGATATTTCCGCAATGTGTTGTTAGATCAGGAAACCAAAATTTTTCAATTTGCTCGAAAGTCCTTTTCCTACTCAAATCTCCTACAATTAAAGCAGCTTGGCTGCCTTTATAATACATATTTCTCATTTTTATCCAACGTTCTTGTCCGGCAATATCCCATAGATGAATTGATATCTTGTCTATTTTATCATTAGAATGAACTTCAATCTCTTTAATGAACATATTTGTACCAATACTCGCACGATAATCACTCGAAAAATGCCCGGATATAAATTTTTTCACTAAACTCGTCTTACCAACTCCAGCTTCCCCGATAATTATCACTTTAATCTTATAATGCATGATTCTATTTTCTTTTTTTATTACTAATTAAAATATATCTAAGATATAAAAAAAAATGGATAAATATTAAAATAATCAAATCTAAAAATATTAAAATAGTAGAAAGTTTAATCTATAAAGTGATTATCTTGACAACTGGAATTGTATATAATGACATATATTTAGCTCATCGCATAGGAACCCACGTTGAAAGCCATCAACGCCTTATTGCTATTATGGATTTCTTAAAGAAAAATGGTGTTCTTGATGATCCAAACTATAAGCTTATCGAACCTCGCAAAGCCACTATAGAACAAATCAAGTATGTGCATGAGGATAGTCTAATAAAGGAAGTTAAAGAAGTCAGCGAACTCGCAGAAAAAACAGGTTATATTCAGAACCTTGATATGGATACATCAGTTTCGGGAAAGACATACGAGGCTTCTTTATATTCAGTTGGGGGAAATTTACAAGGGATTGACGAAATACTTTCCGGAAATATTAAAAATTGTTTTGCGGCCGTTCGCCCTCCTGGTCATCATTCTAATTCTTATAAGTGTTCAGGTTTCTGTATTTTTAATAATATTGCTGTTGCCGCGGAATATTTATTTAGGGAAAAAAATCTCAAACGGGTTGCCATAATCGACTGGGACTGTCATCACGGTAATGGAACTCAAGATATATTCTATAACGGTACTAACTCTGAAAATGGGGAATTAGTTATATTTAATTCGCATCAAGATGGTAGAACACTTTATCCTGGGAGTGGATTTATTGGTGAAATAGGAAAAGGTAAAGGTGAGGGCAAAATCATCAATTTCCCAATGCCTCCGAGAGCTGCTGACGATGTAATCGATATTTATTTTGAAGAAATCGTCTCTCCAGTATTAGATGAATTTAAACCTGAATTTATTCTCATTTCTGCCGGTTTTGATACCCACCACACAGATCAATTGACTTATATGGGCTGGACCTATCAAGCACCCGCAAATTATTTGAAGAAGATTAGAGAAAAAGCAAAGGAACATGCAAAAGATCGGATATTAATCACATTGGAGGGGGGATACCAAGTAGATAAGCAAGCTAAGGCTGTTTATAACTGCTTAAGAGTTCTTAATAATGAAGATGATAAATTAATTGAAGAAACTCCAAGAACTTCAGAAGATGATCTCTTGAATTACATAAATACTAAACTCATTCCTGCGTTGAAAGATAAATTAAGACCTTATTGGAAATGTTTTTAGAAAACTAAGATCTAAGATCAAAATACTTTAATACTTGGTTTTGTACCATAATTTTATAAGCCAAACGTATGATATTTTTATTATACTTAATAATATTAAATTTTAAATTAGATTATAGTAGGTAAATAAAATGTCAGAAGAAAATGAAGAAGAGAAGAAAAAAAAAATCCCTCCTATTACACCACCTCCTTCAATGCCACCTCCTTCAATACAGCTTCCTTCCACCCCCAGACCCTCAATACCCCCTATTTCACCAGCATCAACTCCCCCACCCAAGCCTACACCTTCTATTCCTAGCCATCCCTCGCAACAAGCGGTTGATACAACAACTTATCAATTACAAGAGAAAGAAAAAGAAATTAGTCAATTAAAAAATCAGATTAGTCAATTAAGTTCTCAATCTTCTAATTTAAATAATCTTTTATTAGAAAAAGACAATCAAGTCAATCAGTTAAATGCTCAATTAACAACTCTAAAATCTTCATCCGAAAGTTATCAAAATCAAATTAATCAATTAAATAATGAGAAATCTCAATTAGAAAGTCAAACTCAATCATTCAGACAACAAGTTCAGCAAATGGAACAAGAAATCCAACAAGTTCAGCAACAAAATATGGCACTCCAGCAGCAACTATCTCCTTTGCAACAGAAAATAGCTCAATTACAGGAGGAACTTTCATATAAGGATAAACGTATCCAAGAATTAAAAGAGCCGAAAGCTGTTATGCCTTCCACGTTAGCGCAACAAAGTACTAGTTCCCAAGCACCAAGTTTCGGAGAACCAACCTCATTTGGTGCACCTTCGGGTACTAGTTTTGATAGCTCAGCTCCTAGTCCAGTTTTATCAACAGATCGAAGAGTTTGCCCTAGCTGTGGGGCTTCTGGATTTGCTATAAAAGAAGTTGAGGATAGAAGTAAAATTGTATCCTATATTCCTAAACCTATCTATGCAAAGAAGAAAGTTTGCACAAAATGTGGGTATGAATTTTAACAGCAAATTCAATCTCTTTTTTTAATATTTTATATTTTTTTATCTCTCACTAAACAGATATGAGTTTTAAGATCTAGGAAAATAAATATAAAACAGGTTCCTTTAGAAAATTCTATTCGAATAGAAAAAAATAATTATAAATATCACTTTTGTTTTTAATATTCTAAATTTGATTTTGAAAGGATTATATTTATTAATTTTTGACATTTATGTCAGTAATTGAAGAAGATTTATTAACCCCTAGAATTACTACAAGAAGCGCTATTAAAGTAATAATTGTTGCTAGTCTGCTAATTATTCTTTTTGCTTTTTCTACTTTTATTTATGCTTTAATTTTAGGGACTCAGAGGAGGGATCCTAATGAAAGGTTAGAAAATGCCGATAGGGAAAGCGCTATCTTAGTATTTATTCCTCCTCCATGGGATATTGAAGACCTTATAGATGAATTAGATATAAATCTAACAGAAATAGCAGATGAATTAGGCCTCACTGAAGAACAACTTGCGGAACTTCTGGGTGATGTTCTAGAGGAAATGTATGATGGAAATATAGATGAATTGGATTTAGCAGATTATGCTTTGGCGATTGCAGCACTATTATATTCAGAACAGGAGGTTTTTAGAGTTTATGATTATGATAATCCTGTTTTAGATCGAGAAGATATATTATGGAAATATGAGTGTTTTGATGAATATACGGGCGATGGTTGGCAATCTAATGCCTTGAAAGAACTTAATAATTTTTATGATTATAATGACTATTATGATGACCCTTATTTCCATTTATTAGATT
Organism: Promethearchaeota archaeon; assembly: GCA_048941265.1. Taxonomy (GTDB): domain Archaea; phylum Asgardarchaeota; class Lokiarchaeia; order Sigyniarchaeales; family SOKP01; genus LW40-45. Next base: position 214 of record JBHLNT010000259.1, on the reverse strand, counting down.
TAATAAGAATAAAACGACCTCTTTCTCCAAACTTAGGTACAAATTCATTGGTTATGGCATCCTTATTTCCTGAACCTTATATAATAGCTGAGAGCATTAATGCTCCAAATTTAGAAACTGATGAGACTCTTCTCTATAAGGACGATCTGGGATGTACAACTGCAGATCTTCGATTTACGAGTGATAATGATGTTAATCTGACATGCGATCTCTT
>JBHLNT010000258.1:0-5246 GCA_048941265.1 Promethearchaeota archaeon | reverse complement strand
TAAAAACCACCAACATATTAAATATGGTATTGCCCCAATTATCATCCATGGGGCTCTATAGCCCCATCTTTGGGACCACTTAAAAGGGCGATCAGTAAGATAGCCTAAAAGCGGGTCGTTTATCATATTCCAAACCGCGAAAATAATGAATGCAAATCCCAACATTACAAGAGGTATACCTATCTCTACTTCATAATAATAGAACACATATGTATTAAATTGACTTGCCATAAAATATACGAGGAGAAATCCAAAAGAATAGGAAAGCATTTTTTTTGTAGAAGCCATTTCCCATTCTGATAAATCTGTTTCAGATTCTTGACTCATTTTGAATGCACAGAATTTTAATTGTTTTTTAATTCTTGTTGACAATAGAGTATTATTATCATGTTTTATAAAAAGATTTTCAATCTCTGTTCAATAAATACACTTTTTGTAATTCTATCATTTTAGATGAAAATAACTCTCTCTCATTTGTTTATTCTAGTTTAAAAAAAGAAAAAAATTAAATTAATAATATTTTATCCTTAGAGCCTCATTTCTCTTAAACGGGTTTTAAGAGCTTTTTGTTTCTCTCCAATAAGGTCGTAGTACTTATGCATGAGAATGAAACATAGGAAAGCTAAAAGAGCCGGTATTAATCCGGCATGTATCCGTATTCCCCATACAGCTAAAGGAGTCTGAGTCGCTTTGGGATCTGGATTATATCCTGTAGTGACATGAATCACAACAAAAATCACAGCTTGACCAATAATAGCTATCCGGTAAAAAAACGTTCTAATTCCCTCGTAAGCCGCTTCTTGATGCTTACCTTGCGCAATGGTGCACTCATCATATACATCTGCCTGTACAGGCCCTAAAGGAATATAAAAACTACCTGCAAAAAATCCCCCTATGAAACCCATTATTATAGCTTGTTCGATAGTTGATATCCATAAATAAAAGCTATAACCAATAGTTGCTAATATAAAACTTAATTTCATCGTTTTTGCAGCACCATATTTTTTCATAAAATTAGTCCAAAAAGGTATAAAAAGTAAATAACCAGCCATTCCAGCGATTGCTGTATATATCATATTAGGGTATAAGGGCAATCCTAAGACATCTTTCATGAAATAGGCTCCGGATGCGGCAACTAACGTACCAGCTAAAGTTATTATCATAAAAATGATAGTATTAACTAAAAAATTCCTCCGTTTGAAAGCTGCTTTCATTGTTTTATAATATGAAACTCGCTCCTTCTCTTGATAACCTCGAAGAAAAGCTTCTTTTATACCTTCTGTTTCACGTATGCCAGGGATGAATAATAGAACGACAAGAATTAACAATAACACGACCACTGATTGCGCTAATATCATCGAATTCCTATCCCCATAAATATAAATAATAGGTACCGTAAAACCCATAAGAAGTTGTAGTATCATCGGAACCGTTGTATTGATTGCACTTGATCTTCTACGGTCAGCATCCGTACGGAAATATGTAGTAAAACCTGCATTAATATGTATGCTAAACAACGAATAAAATGTATCAAATGCGCATGCAACGATTATAAAATACCAAAAAATGGGCCATGGGTCAGAACTTTCGACCAAACTATTAGGAATTGCGAATAAAAGCCACCAGCATATTATATATGGTATTGCTCCTATTATCATCCAAGGAGCCCGAAAGCCATATTTCATAGACCATTTAAAAGGTCTGTCGGTCAAATAACCCAAAAGGGGGTCGTTTATCATATTCCAAATAGCAAATATCACAAAAGCAAGCCCTAAAAGGGCAACAGGTAACCCAACCTCTACTTCATAATAGTAAAAAACCCACATATTAAAAAATCCACCCATAAAAAATACGAGAAGGTAGCCGAAAGAGTAATGTATTAGCTTTTTTACAGGAACTCTTTCCCATCCTGCTGCATCAAATTCATGTTCTTTGCTCATGTTATATCCTCTATTTTTTTTTTCTAATATTTCATTAATTTCAATTCTAAATAATTTTATATAATTTATGTATTACAATCATATCCTATAAAAATGTTTTTAATTATAGAATTAACTGAACAATGATTTGAATTTTGTTGAAAAAAAAAACCTTTGAAAAATATTACTTTACGTACAAAATTTTTAATTATCGTCACCAATTTTAATTTTTTAGAAAATATTTATATAGAACTTCAAAAGAGATCTAATTTAATTATAATTTATTTTATAAATGTAAATTATCCAAAAATATTAAGTATTAAAAAATAATTTAGGAGTTTAAAATGGCTATTGAAGAAGATTTGAGTCAATGGGAAATAGCATCAACAGGTAAAATGATATCCTATGCTTTTGGTTATATAATTATTAACTTTTTACTCGGTGTTGGCTTCTCTTTGGTATTTTATTTTTATGAAGTCGAGGTAGGTCTTTCAGTAGTACTATTATCAATAGCTTTTGTGATATTTGCTATTTGGAATATGGTGAATGACCCGATTCTAGGTTTTCTTACTGATAGACCTTTCAAATGGACTAAAAGATGGGGATTACGAGCTCCATGGGTGGTTCTTTCTGCATTCCCAATTTTAATCTTTTACATCCTTATTTGGACACCACCTGAGAATGCAAGTGATATGTTTATTTTTTATTGGTTTATCATAATTACTTGCGTTTTTGATACATTCTTTTCAATCTATAACGATCACGTTTATGGCGGTTTCACCAATCAATTTCCTTCGGAATATGAACGTAGAAGAGCATTTGCCATTGCGACCATCTTAATGGGATTAATAATGACTTTTATGGGTATTCTCGGTAATTTTATTGTAGTTTATAAACATAGAGAGACATTTGTCGTATATGCCATTATAATAACAATTATGTTAATAATCTTTAACATAATTCTTTTTGCTGGAATAGGGGAATCAGAAGAGATGAAGACAATGTTTCTAACTGCTTATGAGAAAGCTGAAGCAAAAAGTTTTTCTGTCACTATGAAAACCGCATTAAAACAAAAGAATTTTACTGTTTCATTAGCAGGATATACTTGCGAAATAACAGCAATGGCATTAGTAGGCGCATCCACAATATATATGTATAGATATGTTTATAGATTGGATTATACCTATGCAGCCCTTCCTGGTATTTTGGGTCTAATCGGTTTTGTGTTTGCTGTACCCTTTTGGTACAACTATGCTAGGAAACATGGTTTTAAGAAGACCTATTGGGTTTGCTTCGTATTACATGGACTAACTTTCATACCTTTTCTTTTTATAGTTGATTATGTATCGATTAACTTATTTACCTTTATTTCTGCTGTATTTTATTCAGGTGAAGTTACAATGCTTATGCCAGTTGCATCGGATACTTATGATGAAGTGTCTAGTGTAATGGAAAAGCGCGTAGATGCGACATTAGTAGGAGTAAGAACCTTTTTCTTCCGCATTGCATTTCTCGTTGTTGGTGTCGTTATTCCTTTAGTTCACATTTTAACTTTCTTTGATCCCAATCTGAATGTACAGTCTCCCTTAGCTGTATGGGGAATTCGTGTGCATGCTGCATTAATTCCAATGCTAATATTAATTGGAATGGGATTAATATTTAGGAAATATTATACGTTAGAAGGAGCCGAGAAAGAAGCATTGGTAAGAAAACTTAAGGATTTAGGTATTTATCGGTAATTCAAATATTTATTTTTTTTTTTTTAAATTTCTTTTTTTCAACATTTCTTATTAAAAAAGATACCTTTTTAACTTAAAAGATTTAAATAACTATTATTTAGGAATTAGAATATTTTAACTAAATAAAACTACAAAAATAAAGGAAAAAAGTAAATGAATATTCAAGAAGATTTAAGTGAGTGGGAAATAGCACCAACATCTAAAATGATCTCCTACGGATTTGGGTACCTTATTATTGCTTATTTATTAGGAGCATATTCTGCGATCGTTTTTTATTTCTATGAAGTGGAAGTAGGGTTGCCTGTCTTATTCGTAGGCCTTGCTTTTGTGCTGTACGCAATATGGAACATGTTTAATGACCCTTTATTAGGATATTTCACTGATAGACCTTTTAAATGGACAAAAAAGTATGGATTCAGAGCTCCTTGGGTTGTTTTTTCTAGTTTTCCAGTTTTGATTTGTTATTTTTTAATCTTTACTCCCCCTAACATTGACCCTAAAGAGAATGCTTTAACTATATTTTTTTATATGCTAATAATTACTGCTCTTTTTGACACTTTTTTCTCTATTTTCAATACTCATGTCTATGGAGGTTTTACAAACCAATTTCGCACTGAATATGAGCGAAGAAGGGGATTTGCCGTAATCATAGCAGTCGCAGGAATCGGAGTAGTTGGTATAGGATTAATACCTCCTTTTATTATAGAGTATGGAAACAAGAGTTCCTTTGCGATATCAGCCTTAGTAGTAGTAATAATTCTTGCGATATGTAATATTTTTCTCTTTCTTGGAATTAAAGAATCAGATGATTTAAAAGAAAAGCTTATCAAAGGATTCGAAACTGCTGAAGATACTAGCTTTTTTGGTATCATGAAAACAGCAATTAAAAGAAGAAATTTTGCAATTTCTCTTACCGCATATACCACTATCATTACAGCCCAGACCTTGGCAACAGCTTCGGGGATTTATATGCTAAAAGATGTATTTAAAGTGCCTTTCACATATGCAGTACCCATAGCACTTGCGGGTTTCGCAGGCTATATGCTTTCGATTCCATTCTGGTCTAATTATGCCAGAAAGCACGGTTTTAGAAAAACATATTACACTGCTCTGTTTTTTGCTGGCATTTGTTATATCCCCTCATTATTCATAACGGAAATATGGCAAGCCGTTATTTTTACATTTATAGGGGGAATTCCTTACGCAGGGTATACTCTCATGACAATGCCCATAGCTTCTGATACTATGGATGATGTTGCCACAGAAATGGGAAGACGCCAAGATGGAGCACTTCAAGGAATTAGAAATTTTTTCTTTAGAATTGCTATCGTTGTTCAAGGAGTAGCAATCACAGTGATACATATTGTAACAAACTATAATCCGGATCCAAATGCAACTCAGACGCCGCTAGCAATTATAGGAATACGAATTCATGCTGGATTAATACCTGCACTATTGATGCTAACGATTTCCCTTATCATATATAAGTGGTATACATTAGAGGGAGAAAGAAAAATGGAAATGATTCAAAAACTTAAAGAAATGGGGCTTTTTTAAAAAGTCGATGAACAAATTAAACTTTTTTTTA
>JBHLNT010000257.1:0-5259 GCA_048941265.1 Promethearchaeota archaeon | reverse complement strand
TTTCTTAAACTTTTAACAGTTTTTTCTGCAAAATCGAGTACAGAAATTTTATAATTCTTAAATAGTTCTTTATTTGCGAGCATTGCTTGTTCATATGCTAAAAAGGCATTTATGTTTTCACGATAGACTAGTAAGTGTCTTGAAATTATAGATTTAAATAAGTCGGGTAAATTTTTATTTTTAGCTTGTAAAAAAAATTCCTCATTTATGATTTTATCTTTGATATATTCGAAATATTTCTTAGCAATAGCAGCTTTCCCCTCTGGAAAATAACGATAAATTGTTCCAAGACTAATTGGAGCTATTTCAGCTATATTATTTGTACTTAAATTGTTATAACCTTTCTCTTTTAAGAGAGTTATGAATGTATCATAAATAATTTTTATTTTTTCTTCTTTATTTCTTACAAATTTTTTTTCTTGCTCCATACTGATCAATAAGTGAGCATTGCTCATAAACTTTATATATGATTAATATTTATTAATTACAATAGATGAGCTTTGCTCAATTAATTAAAAAAAAAATGATAAAAATGGAAAAATTAGAAAGATTTTATGAAAAATTTCCTGGAAGTTATGTGGCGCTTTTAACAGTAGTTTGGGTATTGGTATTTCACCTTATCTCAATAATCTTATATAATGATCCTAATTATAGCTTATTTACAAGTTATATTAGTGATCTAGGTGCTTCTAAAAGTGGTTCAGTCTTATTTTGGAGTATCAATATGATAATAGCCTCACCTATAAGAGTACTAATTGGTCTCTACTTGCTTGGATTATTGGCAAAAAGGGGTGCAAATGAAAAATACATTAAAATAACCGCAAATTTTATAGTGATCGGTGCAATTGGTTCAATACTTATAGCTCTCAACCCACATGATACTTCACGCACCTTCCATCTGATTGGAGCTTTTACTTATTTTATAGGAGTTGTATTCATTCAAACTTTTTTCTATAAAATGGAATTAAATGCAGAAAATATACCGAAATACTTGCCATTTATTAGCATCTTAGTTGTTGTGATTTATTTCACTTTTTTAGGTTTAGAAATCGTAGTATTAGTAACTGGTTCCTTAAGAGAACTAGCGTGTTTTTCAGAATGGATGGCTCTCTTCTCATTAATGGCATGGCTTGGTCTCCACGGATATTATACCTATCAAATAAAATAAATTTCTCTTTTTTTTTTATTTCTTGATTTAATCTAATAAGATTAGAAAATCTTATTTTTTTTTCAAGTCAATGAATTCATTATTTCTAAATTGTTTGCCAATGAGGATTTTATTTCTTTTTTTTTTTAAGTCAAGAAAGAATAAAGTAGCACATATTATTAAAACTGGAAAGGATAATTCTCGAAGGAAATAAAGAAATTCAATATAACTAAGGAAAAATATCCCAGCTGAAATTGAGGCAAAAAGAAACATTAGTGTGGTAAAGAGACGAATATTAGAAAATGAATAAAGACGGTTATTCTCTATAATTAAATCTTCTGAGAATAATATCTTAAGATCTTTTATCAAATTATTTCTTAAGATAATATTGATACATGACTTTAATTTAACAATGGAAAGAATAGAATCCTCTAGTATTATGTTTTGGCATCTTTCAAATACTATTAGACCAATATCAATAGTTTTTAGGTGTATGTGTAAATCCTCGGTTCTAAATATGATATTTTGAGGAAGTAGATTATCATTATCAATGATGATGGGATTTTCCTTGGTCCCCTCTCCCTTCCAATCAAATTTCATAATATTTTTATCAATAGTACTCTTTGCAATTATTTTTATAGTATTCAATTAATTTCCCTTTTCAATATACTTGTGCTAACTTTATTTTAAAAATGATTTAATATTATAAAAACATAAAAAACCATAATAAAATTTGGATATTTTAACTAAGATTTAGGATATATTTCTAACAATAATGAAACCTTGTAAAATTTTAGGTTTAGATATTGGTGGTGCAAATACAAAAGCTGCTTTATTAAAAATTCAAAATGAGCACATTATAGACTCATTTCCATATATAGAATATTTTCCATTTTGGAAAAAAACAATAAATGATATTCCTAAAATGTTAAAAAGGATCGTGGCAAATGTTGTAAAACAAAATAAATACAAATTAAATGAAATAGATTACATTTCGATTACAATAACTGCGGAGCTGTCAGATGCTTTTCAAACTAAAAAAGAGGGGATAATTATAATATTAGATGCTTTATCAAAAGTATTTGATATTTCGAAAATGTTTTTTATAAGTAATACTAATGAGTTTTTTGGTTTTAATAGAGCAAATTCGGAATCTTATGCTATTGCAGCAGCAAATTGGGTTTCTACTTCTTTATTTTTAGGCAATTATATCCCTAAATGTATTTTGATTGATGCTGGATCAAATACAATAGATATTATTCCAATAGCAAATTCAGTACCAGTATCATATGGGAAAGATGATATTTCAAGATTAATGAATCATGAATTAATCTATACGGGAGGGCTTAGAGCAACAATACCCTCTATAACTCACTTCGTCCCTTACAAAGGGAATAAGATTAGGATTTCATTTGAAAAATTTGCTTTAATATCTGATGTTCATAGAATTTTAAAAAATATCACCGAAAATGAATATACAAACGATACAGCAGACAATCGTTCAAAATCACTTGATAATTGTTATGCTCGATTAGCAAGGATAATTTGTATGGATATTAAGACCATTAATAGGGATGATTTGAATTTAATTGCAAAATTTATTTATGAAAAACAAATTGAAATCATTTCAGATGAAATTAAAGCATTTATAGATATACACAGAGCCTATATCAATGAATTTGAAAATAATCCTTTATTTATAATCACTGGATTATCTGCTGAATTTTTAATAAGAAAAACTTTAGAAAAATTAGGATATAATAACATAAAAACTCTCGAAGATATTACAAACATACCTGATAATATTAGTTCTTCGGCATTTGGTGTCGCAGGTGCATTATATTTTCAATTCAATAGAAAAGGAAGTCTATGATAAGTAAAATGATTATTGCGAAAATCGGTGGAAAGATCATTGAAAACCACAAAAATTTAGAACATACTATAAATCAATTTAAAACTCTATTACTTGATAAGAAAATCATTGATAAACTAGTTCTGATTCCTGGTGGAGGGTCCTATGCTAATTTTATTAGAATTCTTGATAAAAAATTGGATATTGGAGATGATCTTTCTCATTGGATGGCTATTTATGCAATGAATTCTAATGGTGAAGCAATAAGTCAAGAATACAAGGATATTAAGAGTATTAAAAACCTTGAAGAGTTAAAAGAATCTAAAGATTCATTTTTAGTCTTCTTACCATTTGATTTTCTTTATCAAACAGACGAATTACCTCATAGCTGGTCAGTGACTTCTGATTCGATAACGATTTATATTGCTGCCATACTTAATTTAAATAAGTGTTTCTTAATAAAAGATATTGATGGAATATTTATTAAAAACCAGAGTGAGCCAATAAAAGAAATTTCTACGAAAGAATATGAAGACTTTAGGAATAATAATAAAATTGCTGATTTGAAAGCTCAATCTGATAATATAAAAAAATCCATCCCTATAGATCTATATTCGCTAAAAATAATTAATGATTTTAAAATCTCCTGTATAATTTTAAACGGAAGATCCGATACTAATCGGATTGTTTCTTATTTTGATGACAATATAAGCAAAAGAGATAAAATTTACACAAAAGTTAGAAGAATACATTAATTCCCTCTAATTTTTATATAAAAGGAAATTCATACAATCTCCATTCAGTATCTGCTTTTGTTATTTCTCAATAAATATTAAAATTTTGCTAAATTAAATTTTAAATATTAAATCATTAACTAAAATAAAAAACATAAATGGCAAAAATTTAAGTGAATCCAAAATGGATGAAGCGGAAATGAAAAAAAATGCCCAATTCCTAATTGAAAATCTTTCAGGAAAAGAAATCCCGGGATCTCATTCTCTCACAGTTAGATATAAATCATTAGTTAATTTTGCAAAAGTATTTGGAATCACAGATCCCAAATATGTAGGTTCAGAAGATGAGGTAATAGCATGTCATGCCTTTGCAAATCATTATACAATAAAATCTCTTTATACATTACTCCTCGGCATGAAATTAGAGCAAGATGGAAAAGAACGCGATTTTGTACTAAACCTTGGTAAACTATTACATGCAAGTCAAAAATATAACTGGGATGGATGTGTTGATATTAGACCTGGAGATAGACTCACAGCAACAGGAAAATGGGGCAAAGTTTGGTTGGTAGAAGAAAATATGATTTTATTTGCTCAATTAATTGTTGAAGTCAGGAATCAAAATAATGAGTTGGTATGTAAACCCGTGGTTACAGCGGCCATCAGGTCGGGAGGTTATTAAAATGGTAAAAATAGCAGATCTTAAAGTAGGACAAGTTATTAAGAATGAATTTGATCAAATCGATCGTAAACTTCTACAATCTTATGCTAAATGGAGCGGTGATACTAACCCAATTCATACTAATGATATGGTTGCCGAAAGGGCAGGACTTAAAGGTGTAATTGCTCACGGATTATTCTCATATGGTTTTATTTCTAAACTTTTTGAAGATTTTTTAGAGCATGGTAAATACGGAAAGTTGATAGAAACTGATGTAGAAATGCGTGGAATGGTTCGTTGCGGAGATCTTCTTGTCACTGAAGCAAAGATAACTAAAATAGAGGGAAAGAGAGTGTATTTTGATGTCACACAGACGACCTTTACTTATGTTGATATAAAAAATAAAGATGGTAATATCGTAAAACAATTTGAAGCAGGTGAAAGAGGTTATATTTCGGAAAAAGATATTGAACGCGGATTAGTGAAAACAAAAGAAGTTGACGAGGGAACTTTAACCTATCGAGAAAGAATAGCAACTCCCGGAACAGCAATTATTGAATTGGCTGAATAAATATCAAATTTTTTCTTATTTTTTTATATAAATAAGATCTGATAAGATAATATATTTAAGCTTAATTTTTTATGTTTTTTTTTGAAAAACATTTTTATATATGTTAATATCAAATTTAGTTTGTTAAATAAAATTATTTCTTTATTTGATACACGTGACGACTCAAACATACGATACTAAATTAATCGAAAAAATGATTTTAGCTGGCTTACATTCAAAAGCCGCTGAAGAAATATTTAGAGTCTTGTCCATCGAATCTAATAAAGAAATTATATATAAAACTCTAAGCCTCTT
>JBHLNT010000063.1:4481-22911 GCA_048941265.1 Promethearchaeota archaeon | reverse complement strand
TGCTATTTTATTATCTAAAATATGGCAGATAACAAAGATAATTAATAATTTTTAATAGATTTAATACATTTTTTTCAAAAAATGAAGGAGAATAATTCTACATATATAAAACAATTTAAAATAATCGGTTGAATATGCAATCAAATATAAAGATTTTCAAATTAATTAACCTTGTTGGTTTAAATAGTACGTTCATATCTGATTTAATTATCTATCATCTATCAAAATTATTTAGGGGCAAAATAGATGAAAAATTAATAATTTTAGGCAGTAGCAATGGAAAATATTTTTCAGGAAATACAAAATATCTTTATAAATATTTGAAAGAAAATACAGATTATAAATTAATTTGGATGTCAAAAAATCGTAAATTAAATAGGAAACTAGAAGAAGAAGGGATTAATACAATATATGCTTACTCTATAAAAGCTATTAAATTACTAAGAAAGGCGAAAGCTGTATTTGTAACTCACGGATATAATGATGTACTTCCTATCAAATATTCTCCCGGAACATTACATATTCAAACTTGGCACGGCGGTGATATAAAAGTTATAGGAATAGATCCATATTCAGCGAAATTCATTTATTCTAAGTGGTCAAGAATTTTCAGGCTAAAAATTCGCGACCATGAATATGTTGATTATATTGTTGCTTTATCTGGTGCACAAAAACCATTAAAAATTTTAGCAGATGCGTTTAGATATCCTTTAAAAAAGATAATACCCACAGGGTATCCGAGAAATGACCTTTTTTTTTCAAAAGAGACAAATTTAAGAGAAAAATTTAGAAAGAAATATAATGTTCCCGATACAGTAGATAGAATAATTCTTTATGCACCTACTTTTAGAAGAAACTACACGGCTAAATTTCCTTTAAGCAATGAAGATTTAATCACGTTAAACCGATTAATGGGTGATACCAATTCTACATTTTTATTGAAAGCGCATATAAGTGAAAGAATTATAGCCTTTAAAGAATATGGGAATATTAGGATAATGGATGTTGAATCTGATACCCAAGAACTATTATATATCACAGATATTTTAATTACCGATTATTCTTCTATATATCATGATTTTTTACTATTAGATAGACCCATGATACTGTTTCCTTACGATTATAATGAGTACATTAAAGAATGGGGCATATATTATAATAGTTTAGAAGAAATAGCACCAGGACCAGTTGTGTATACGGCAACGGAATTGATTGAAACCATCAAAAAAATTAAAGAAATTGATAAAGATTATAAGGTAAAAAGGATAGAATTAAGAGACTACTTTAATGCCCATTTAGACGGAAATTCTGCGAAAAGACTTCTAAAGTTTTTAAAATTAATATAAAAAGGTTTTACTTGATTAAATAAATGAGGTATTAATTAGAAAAGGGAAATAAAGATGAAAATAAAAAAGATTACAACTTTATTAGCCGAAAAATTGAATAGAAATATTTTTAGAATATCAGCATTATTCCGAAGATTAACCAGAAATAAAGTTGATATGAAATATTATGCCGACATGCTTACTATGAAAATTAATCGATTAATTAGAAATGAGTATATACCTAATCCGAGAGAACATCTTTATGTAGAAGTTTCAAATATTTGCAATCTTAGATGCAAATTTTGTGGTTATAGTAAATCATTGAATAATAAAAAATTAACAATGTCTAATGAATTGTTTTTTGATATTATTAACCGAGCAACTAATTTTGGTTATGATACATTCGGTCTTACTCCAATAGTAGGAGAAGTTTTCGTCGATAAAAATTTTATAGATAAAACTAAATTTTTAGAAGCTCATCCTAAAGTTAAAAATTATAGCTTTTTCACGAATTTTACTTTAGTTAGTAAACAGGATATTGATGATTTAATTCAAAGTAAAAAAATTAAAGAACTTTTTATCAGCTTATACGGTCACGATCTCAATTCCTTTATTCTTATTACCAGAGGAAACCGTGAAACATATCAAAAATTATTATCAAATTTAGATTATCTGTTAAGTAAATGTAATAAAATCAAATTTAAGTTAAGTTTTGGATTAAGAACTGATCGTTCTTTTATAGGTTTACAGAAATGCGATAGTGATTTATGTAAAATACTTAGAAATATAATAAAAATCACTAATAGTAATATACAAATTCTAAAATCATTTAACACATGGGGAGGTTTAATCACTTCTGAAGATGTTAAAGGATTAGACATGATTATAAACGATCCCACAAAATTCTATAAAAATGGAGCATGCTCTTTAATATTTTACAAAAATCAGGTCATGGCAGACGGTACCATTAATGCCTGTGCCTGTAGAGATATAAATGCTACTTTAAGAATTGGAGATATAAAAACACAAACCTTCGATGAGATTTATTCAATTAATAATAAAAACTTTTTAAAATTAATAGCCAATCAACAAAAAGGTCATTTTAATCCCATTTGCAAAAAATGCGATTTTTATAGGAGTGTTTATAAAAATTATGAAGTTTATGAAAAATATTTGAAAAAACCTATAAGCATAAGCGATTTTTTCCATTATCTCAAAAATTGACTTCCAAACTCAAATTCAGCACTATAGAGATCATAATTTTACTTAATGAAACCATAAAAATCTTCTGTTTTACCGTCAATGATATCTAACATATTTTGTATCCTGATAACATAATTATGATTTTCTTTGATTAATTTTACAGCATTTCTTTTTATCTGATTACAGAGATCTTCGTTATTAATGTATTTATTTAATAAATATAGCAATTCATCATCATTGTTAAACCATAAAAGATGCTTTTCATTTTCAGCTAAACGTTCTAATCCTTTAAAATAATTAGTTATAAAAACGCATCCGCTAGCCATTGCAATATACGGTCGATTTGAAGCATATAATTCTAAATCTTTAAAGTACGGCGTACCTCCATATACAATTTTACATTGGCAGTAATTTTCAGATAAATTGTTATAGATATTTTTAAAAACGTGTACAGTATAATGCTTGCGAATTATATCAAAATATCTCGTTCTTTCTTTATAAAACGGATGTGTATATCCCAGTTGACCAGCAAATCCCACATCATAAATTTTTTTTATAAATTTATTTCTATGTATAATTTCAGGCATAATCGCGACGGGTACATAATAAACTTTATTTAAATTATACGTTTTTTTATATAATGGGATTTCTCCTTTACTAGTAATAAACATATAATCAATAATTCCCCTAAAATCGTATTCAACAGGAGTTATAATATCCCAAAGCCAATAAACTACCTTTATTTTTGACCCTCTAAAAAAATCAGCATACTTTTTTAAAAAATCATAGGCAAGTTTACTACCAATCCACAAAATATCGGGTCTAAATAATTTAATATACTTATATAAATAAGAAAACGAATTATCTTCAATCTCTAATATTCTTATATCATAACCGAGTTTTTTAAATGCTCTTACTTGGCTATCCCATCGTGCATTGCTTAAAAAAGTGTATCTGAGAGAATAAACTCCCAGTAATAGTACTTTTATACCAATGTGTTCTAAAGGAAAATTATTTTTATTCTCAACTAAAACTTGTATAAATTTAAAGGATGAACTTAAATTTATCCATTTAATTGCTATATTATTATCATCCAATATCTTCAAAAGAATCCCTTTATCAAAAACTTGGGCTACTTGGTGAGCGTAATAATTTTTTTTTTCCGGGATTAATATCAACATCTTTCCACCCGGTTTTAATAATTTTCGTAACTCCTTGAAAATTTTAGTATTTTTAGAATAATTATTATATTCGAAAAAATTTGCCACAATAGCAGCATCATAATAATTTTCAGTTGTTTTAGAAAAAATTTCAATATCCTCAAAACAATCAATTTGATTTATATTTAGTTTTAGATTTTGAACAAAATTTTTAATTTTAACAGAATCAAATCCGATTATACAAAGCTTTTCGATATTTGAAAAGTATTTTCTGTTCTGATTTAAGATTAGACACATATCCCTTAACTTTTCACCAGAAATAGAACTTATCGTACTATTACTTTTTCTTTGCTTAATTGCGGTAATTAATATTGTTCCATTGATCTTTAGATCATATTCATCAATTGTTTTTAAGAAGAAATTATGCTTCAATATGGTATTTTTCAATTTTTCGACTTTCTTCTCATTTTTACCTAAATATACTTGAATTTTTAAGATTCCCCCTGGAATAAGATATTTTTTCCAAGATTTAATTATTTTATTAAAATTTTTATTTTTGAAATATCTAAAAAAATGTTTAATATAGATCATTTGACAACTCTCTGAATTAAAAGGTAAATTTAAAAGATTGGAGCAAATGGATGGATTATTTGAGATATAAGAATCCATTTCTATAAAAGGAAAGTAATTTTTTTTCCTTATAAATCCTATATGAATAATCCAAAACTCGTTGATATTCTTTATAATTAGATTTTTTTTCAAAAAATAGTAAGAGCTTATCATAAATTTAAATCTAAGTGAGAATCTTAATACCGAAGAAAATAGAGAATTGATCATTATATTTTTTCTATTTTTAGCATAAATTTTAATAGCGAATTTATAAGACTTCTTAATAAAAGGAATTTTTGCAAATCGAATTTTTCCTAATTTTGTCTTTAATCTCATAAGACCGGCATTAAATTAGTACTAATAGAATTATTTGATTAAAAAATCTTTAAGTAAATAAATTTTGAGTTTTTCTAAGTTCTCTTAATCTAAAAAATATTTGCAGAAATTATGCATAGAATCTTAATTTAATTTTAATAGAATTAAAAAAAAAATCGACTATTTAAGAGAAAATCAATAGCAAATGAGTTAAAATTATTAATTAATGATTTTTAAAACTATATATACAATATAAATAAGTGAAATTTTTAACTTAAAATCTAAAAAATAGATTGACTATTTTAAACCAAATCTCACCTGGAAAAAGAAGGAAAAAATTAAAAGAATTATTGGAAATAAAACGACCATTACGCTTTTTAGAAGCCCATGATGGACTTAGTTCTATAATTGTAGAAGAGACGAAAATAACAGTAAATAACGGGGACCTAATAGAATTTGATGGAATTTGGGAGAGTAGTTTTACTGATAGTGCTTCAAAAGGATACCCGGATGCAGATATTATAAGTATTGATTCCCGTTTTGAGTCTTTAAGATTTATTTTAGATTCAACTTCTAAACCAGTTATATTTGATGGAGATACCGGAGGCGATTTAGCTAATTTTGAATATTTAGTTAAAAGATTAGAATATTTAGGAGTTTCAATGGTTATAATTGAGGATAAAGTTTTTCCCAAAAGAAACAGTTTAGATCCTGAATGTTCCCAAACTCAGGAAGATCCTAATAAATTTGCCCTTAAAATTAAAAGAGGGAAGCAAATTCAATTCTCAGATGAATTTTTTATTGCAGCCAGAATTGAAAGTTTAATTTCGGGAGCGGGGTTGAAGGATGCAATTTTTAGGGCTAAAAAATATGTGGAAGCAGGGGCAGATGCAATAATGATCCACTCAAAAAATGATGATCCAAACGAGATTATTGAATTCGCAAAAGCCTATAATGAATTATGTTCTGAATTAGGATTTAGAAAACCTCTCATCTGTGTACCTACTACTTATAATATGATAACTGAGGAAGAACTTAGCAAATACGATTTTGATATAGTAATTTATGCTAATCATTTATTAAGAGCTGCCCATAAGGCAATGCAAGAAGCTGCTAAAAAAATTCTAAAATATGGAAGGGGCTTTGAAGTTGAATCAATATGTACTCCAGTAAAAGAAATTTTTGATAAAGTTGGGTTATCTGTTATCAAGGATTTGGATAAATTTTATCAAACTGAGGGTCTCCAAGTAATAATACCTGCTGCTGGAGAAGCAGAAAATTTTAATATGCCAAAAGCTATGGTTAAGATAAAAAATAAGCCAATTTTACAAAGACAAATCGACGTGTTAAATAAATTCAATATAAATAAAATAACGCTGATTAGAGGATATAAAAAAGAAGATATTAATTTAAAAGGAATTAAATATATAGATAATGATAATTATAAAGATTATTATTTACTTCATTCCTTATTTTGCGCTGAGGATGATTTTGACGAGGGTTTTCTCTATATCAATTCCGATATTTTATTTACAGAAGTTGTAATAAGTAACGTGCTTAATACCCATCACGATATAGTTTTAGTTGTAGACCGGTCTTATAAATATCATAAACACGGAATAGATAAAAATTTAGATTTAGTTTTGACCAAAAACAAACCAACAGAAATGATTTATAGCCTCTATGGAGAAGAGAATGAAGTAATAAGAATCGGTAAAAACATTAACATCGAGATGGCTGATTATGAATACATAGGGATCGCCTATTTCTCTAAATTCGGGGCTGAAGTACTAAAAAAAGTTTACCATAATTGCTCAAAAAACTGGAACGGACCATTTCATGAAGCTATTGAGTTTAAGCAGGCAGATTTTATGGATTTAATCCAAGAAATAATAAATCGTGGATTTCGTGTATACACTGCTGAAGTCCATAAAGGATGGATCGAAATAAATGATCAAAATGATGTCAAGTTAGCAGAATTGATGATTTAAATATGATTTCTTGTCAGGATTTTTTTAACATTTTGAAAACAAAAGATATCTCTTTTTTTACGGGTATCCCCGATTCTACATTCAAAGATTGGATGAATTTTTTGTCAGACAAAAATGGAAAATTGTTACAGAATATAATTCCTTGCAATGAATGTGAGGCCGTAGCATTAGGCGCCGGATATTATTTGGCAACAAACAAAGTGGGAGTTGTATATATGCAAAATTCTGGATTAGGTAAGGCCGTAAATCCCTTAGTATCATTATGCGATGTCGAAATTTATTCAATACCACTTCTTTTGATGATAGGCTGGCGTGGAGAACCGGGTTTAGCCGATGCGCCTCAGCATAAAAAAATGGGAAAAATAACCTTATCCTTACTAGATACTCTTAACATTCCTTATATCATTCTTGAACCAAATTCTGAATTTATAACTAAAAGTATTGAAAAGGCCGTTCAACATTTTGAAAAAAATAAAGGCCCATTTGCTTTTATTATCAAACCCAACTTCTTTCAAACTTATGAGTATCAAAAAGAAGAATTAAATGAATATGATTTAACGAGAGAAGAGTATATTAAAATTATATTAGATAGCTTAGATGATACAAATGTAATTATTATTTCAACAACCGGATATACTTCTAGAGAACTATTTGAATACTTATTGGCCAAAAAAATACAAAAATTTAATAGTTTTTTTAATATTGGGAGTATGGGATGCGCGAGTTCCATTGGTTTAAGCATTTCCCTCCAAAAAAAGAATAGGGTCCTTATTTTAGATGGTGATGGAGCAAGTATTATGCAAATGGGTGTATTTACAACAATCGGAAAATATGCTCCTAAAAATCTAATTCATATAATTTTTGATAATCGTTCTCATGAATCTACAGGTGGACAACCCACCAATTCTGCGACAGCAGATTTAGTTCAAATTGCACTCGCTTCAAATTATAAATATGGCAAAGTTATTAAAACAAAAAATGAAATGGTTGAAATTCTTCCAATAATTAAAAATAAAGAGGGTCCAATTATTTTAGTTATTAAAACTAAATTAGGATCAAGGTCCGATTTAGCAAGACCTAATGAATCTCCCATAAAATATAAAGAAAAATTTATGGATTATCTAAATGAATTAAAATGAAAGCGGTTATATTAGCGGCGGGATTGGGGATTCGTATCAAACCATTGTCCGATAAAAAACCAAAAGCATTTCTTGAAATTGAAAATGTTCCTTTAATAATCAGGTCTCTGAATAATCTTAATAAACTAGGATTAGAGGAAATAGTAATCGTTGTGGGATATATGGAAGAATACTTCAAAAGGAGGCTTGGAAAAAAATTCAAGCAAATTAATATTAGTTATGTTACAAATAGGGAATATATGAATACGGGCAGTATGTATTCTTTATCACAGACTAAAGGCATAATAAATGATAACATACTATTATTAGAATCAGATTTATTATACGAAAAGAGAGCATTAGATTTTTTAATGAATTCAAATGACCCGAATGAAATACTTGTTGCTCCAACAAGTGGTTCTGGTGATGAAGTATATATATGTGTTGATAAAAATAACAACCTCACAAATTTAGGTAAAAATATTGAAAATAAAGATTTAGCAATTGGAGAATTAGTGGGGATTTCAAAATTATCTAAAGATTTTCTTAATCTGCTATATAAAAAAGCCAGGGAGGATTATGACAACAATAAAAAAAATTTTCATTACGAAGAAGTTATATATAAATTATCAAAAACTTATCCTATAAAATGTAGATTAATTCATGATTTAAATTGGATTGAAATTGATACTATCAATGATTTAAATAGAGCGAAAAAAGTTATTTATCCTAAATTAAAAAAAAAAGAAGATAATCATGGTTAAAAGAAACATATTATTAAATCCAGGTCCGGCAACAACGACAGACAGTGTGAAAAATTCTCTAATAGTTCCAGATATATGCCCCAGAGAAAAAGAGTTTGGAGATCTAATGCAAGAAATAAGACGGGATCTCGTTAGAATTGTTAAAGGAGATGAAAACTTTACCTCAATTTTATTTACAGGGTCCGGAACAGCTGCAATGGACAGCGTAATTAGTTCAGCAGTACCCCCGAATAAAAAAGTTCTTATCATTATCAATGGTGCTTATGGAATTAGATTTGCTGAAATTGCTAGAACCTATAATATTGAAGTTATTGAGCTTAAATTTGAGTTCGGAAAAAAAATAGAATTAGAACAAGTTGAGGAATTATTAAAAAAACATACAGATATTGCATGCGTCGCAGTCACGCATCATGAGACAACTGTTGGAATATTAAATCCAATTAAGGAAATAGGTGAAATTACTAAAAAATATGGGAAAATTTTCATAGTGGACACAATTTCGAGTTTTGCGGGAACACCTATTAATATAAAAGAGTTTAATATTGATTATATGATGTCTACATCAAATAAATGTATTCAGGGCATGGCGGGAATCACTTTTATTATATGTAAAAAACAGGAGTTAAAAAAATTAAAAAATTACAAGCCAAGAAATTATTATCTTGATCTTTATAGTCAATTCGAATATCTTGAAAAAAAAAATCAAACCAGATTCACTCCTCCCGTTCAGATAATGTATGCTTTTAAAAAAGCGATTGATGAATTTTTTGAAGAAGGACCAAATAATCGGTTTAATCGCTATAAGGAAAATTATAAAGTATTAAAGACTGGTTTAACCAAATTGGGTTTCAAATTTTTAATGCAGGACGATGTGCATGAATCTAACATATTAACTACAATATATTATTTAGATCATCCCAATTTTAATTTTGAAACCCTTCATGATAAATTATATGAACAAGGATTTACTATTTATCCAGGTAAAATAACAGAATTGGATACATTCAGATTATCAGTTATGGGTGCCATATTCAAGGAAGATATAGAGAAATTTTTAGTTGCGTTGGCATCGGTATTAAAAGAGATGAAAATTTTATAATAATTTGTTTTATACCCCTTTAATTTTTGATAAAATCATAGTCATGCCAGAATTTACTATAATATTTTATGATTAGCCCATTTTTAATGTGAGGTCTGTTTAAGTCAAGAGGCTCTTTCGTATAAACATATAAATACTTAAATCCATATTTCTTAACTAATTTCAAAGTATAATCATCATAAGCATTCCATCCTGGAGCAAATTTTATCGGTTTAACTGCCACATCATGCATGAACATCATTGCTTCTTCAAATTTCTCATCTTGTAAATCTTTATCTAAAAAATTCTTTACATTACACAAGTGAAGGTGCAATTGAATTTCTTCATTGTGGTCCTTTAAAAATCCTATTCGATTCTTTAAAATATTTGTAAATTCTTCCTTGGTCACTTTTAAGTTGAAATAACATCTACAATAATCATAATTAGCTGGAGTTGTGATAAACCAAGTATATTGATTTCCAATTAATTTCTTGAGATTATTCCATACGTCTTCTCTAATAAAAGCTTCTACATGAATCGTTTTTTCATTTTCTTTTATTATTCTACGAATTATTTTTGTATACAGGTTTTTAAGCCTCATATTATTATTCCTTCTCTTTTTTCTTGTTACAAATTTTTCTAATTTTGATTAAGTTAAAGCTACAAAAACATCCTCTAATGTTGGTTCAATTTCCATAATTTTTCGAACAGGATATTTCCCTAAACATGTTAAAAGATTAGGATAAAATTTATTATCTAATATTGAAACAATTAATCCATTTGCGTTTTCAGATATAGAACGAATATAATTTAGACTATCAAGCTCTTTTTTTAATTCCCTTTTTTTGTCATTATCATAGATATCAAATCGAATTCTAATAAATTCTGAAAGAAGTTTTATGTAGTTCTGTTGGGAGTCAATTTTTATTACATTTCCGTTATTCAAGAATGCTATTCGCCCACATAATTGCTCAACAATTTGCATCTGATGGGAAGTCAAGAGCATCGTTTTATTTAATCCTAGTAGTATAGAAATCAGTTCTCTGGTAGTTTTTGGATCTAATCCTAATAAAGGTTCGTCTAAGAATAATATATCTGGTTCTATTAACAAAATCCTCGAAAGAGCAAGTCTTAATTTTTGACCTCGTGAAAAATTCGAGACATATTCACTTAATTTATCATTTATTCCAAGTTTAGATGTAATACTGTTTATTTTTTTTTTATAGTCAGCAATTCGGTAAAGTCTAGCAAAAAATTTCAAATTATCTAATCCTGTCATTCGATGATATACCATTTCATCTCCTAACATTAGCCCAATTCGGCTTTTAATTTTTCTAGCGTTTATATTTTTCCGAATATCTAATCCAAAGATTTTAGCATATCCGCTTGTGGGCTGTAATAAGGTAGATAAAATTGAAACTAGGGTTGTTTTTCCAGCACCATTAGGTCCTAATAAACCAAAGATTTCTCCTTCTTGTATTGAAATATTGATATTATTTAATGCTCTTATTTTACCGCCAGCCTTTAATTTATATTCCTTTATCAAATTAAATGTCTCAATAACTGTATTTTCCATTACTTAATACCCCGAAGTTCCATATTTCTTATAAATTCTCAAAAATAAATAAGATCCAAATAATGGTGAAAGTACCGTGCATACAGATACAAAGATGATGTGATAAATTGTAATATACCTCAATGCTTCATTTGAATTGATACCTGCCCACCATGATAATCTTAATAAATCAAAATAATAGTACAAGGGATTCATTAGAATTAAAAATTGAATACTGCTGGGAAAAATTGTTATCGGAAAATATAAACAACTTACTAAAGAAATAAAACTCACTCCAACAGCTAGCGTTGCTGAAATATCTTCATTAACTATTTCAAAAACACCTAACATAAATCCAATTCCGGCAAATGTAATAGAAAGACATAATAATACAATGCACACATAAAATAGATTAATTAATGGGATAGGAAAAAGCAAATAACAAATTACAATGATAAAACTAATTGGAACTAGCTTTGCAATTATTCCAGATAATAGATATCCAATAAGGATATTAATTCTTCGAACAGGTGCTATAATTATTGCGTTTAATGTTTTCCAAGTTTTTTCATCATAAAAAAGATCTTTATAATTCCATAATAGAAAAATCAGACAAGTTACGCAATATCCAAGTAAAATGAATAATAAAAAATTCTGTTTAGAATAGTAGGTCCCAAAAAAATTCTTATCGAGGTTAAATAATTTATTAAAGATTATAAACGGAAAAAATAATGTGAGAAGTGGAGCAATAAATTCTGAAATAAATTCAATTTTATATCTAGTTTTTAACTTAATGTCTTTTATGGTCAAGGAGTAAATTTGAATTAAATTTGCAATTATATTCTTTTTTTCTAGCATCTCAACTTATTCGTTTATTATACGCTTTTTTACGAAATATAAATTTTTTAACATTCAATTAATTTTTGTTTTTTCAAGATTAAATCTGATTTTTTTTCAATATTAGAAAAGAATACTTATCAGTAGAGGAAGTAAAAAATTATTAAAATCTATTAACATTTATATTTTTTAAAATGAATTTGAGAATATTAAAACTAATTAAAATACAATTTTATCAATTAGGAGCACTTGTTATAAAAGATATTAAATTAAAATCGAGATATAAAGCAAAATTTGCATTTGCTATTGTTACCCCTTTTACAACATTTATAGTACCGTTTCTTATTTTCAGGAAAATATTTGATTCCATAGGAAATGAATCCTTTGGAATATGGACGCCCGAAAATTATATACTATTTATACTTACAGGAATATTCATTATGGCATTAACCAATCTTTTAGTCACTTATTCTAAAAGTCTTTTAGAAGAGAAATATTGGAAAACTTTACCAGTGCTATTTCTTTCTCCTATTAATTTTTATAATATTTTAGTAAGTAAATTGTTGTCAGAATTGTTTATTTTCATAATACCTCTTTCTTTTGTAATTGCTTCTTGTTTAATTATTGCTGAAGCTTCATTATTAACGATTATTTTAGTTATAACAGTTTATTTTCTCTCAGCTATATTCATTTCTTCTATTGGTTTAATAATCGGATCATTTAGATTGTCCGTAGAAGGAGGATTTCGCATGTTTTTTCTTATTGTAAATTTATTTTTAATCTTTAGCTGTATTAAATATCCAAGAGAGTTTTTTCCTGACGAATTTCAATATCTAATAATTTTTAATCCATTCTATTATTATTGGGATATTATGAGAGTATCGTTAGTTTTGGGCTCTGAAACTATAATTTTTAATTCTAAATATCTAATACATTTTTATGTTATTATATTATTCTCCTCAATTACCCCTATGTTGAGTGTTAAATTTTTTAATTATTTCTATAAAAAATATGGTTTAGTAGGATATTAAAAATTTTAAATACTTTTATAAAATATAAAATAAGAGAAAAAATAAAATATGTTTCATTTTCTTTATTTTCTGATATCCAGTATTATTTTTTTTTTCTTTGCATTCATAATTACACTTTTTGGATATTTCATTCAATACATCTTTTTTAAAAAGTTTAAACAAATAAGGATTAATTTGTCAATTATTTTAGAATCTTTTGGATTAGGGACCGTGGTTTTTATATTTTATTCATATTTCATTATAGATTTCTTAAGAATATTTAATTTTTTTACAGCTTATTTACCACTTATATTATTTGATTCAATGTGTTTAATATATTTATATTTTAAATCACAAACTTCGATAAAAAATATCCTCATCAAAACCTATAATAAGTTATATGGTTTTTTAACAAACAAACATATTCAATTGAAAATAATTATGCTCCTTTTTGTGTTCTTGCTCTTAATACTCGTTGAAGGAGTGATTGAAACTAATTTATGTCTACCATCTGAAGATGCTTATATATGGTTTGACGTAATTTCATATTTGCATAAATATGGTGATTTAGATTATGAAAATTACACTGTTCATGGTATTGGTTTTGCTATTTTCATTGCTGCGGCTTTATTAATTATAAATGATTTCTACTTACAGTATTTCTTCATAAAATATGTTGCGATCTTTTTTTTCTCTATAATAATTTTAGCTATTTATAATATCGCTTCTTATTATTTTAAGAAGAATCTTGAAATTTTCATAACATTAGTTGTGCTTTTAAGTTTTAATTCTTTACTATATCGATTTTCATTTGCTGTTCCATCTATCCTTGCAACAACATTAGGTATTATATTACTAAATACACTGATTCAAAATGAAAATATGAGATATTTTTTTATCAGAGGTCTTTTACTAGGAGGGATATTTTTAAGTCATCTTCTCTATTTTCTTTTCTTATTTGGGTATCTTATCATATATGATGTATTGATATTAATTAATGTTCTAAAGGAAAATTTTAGTATAAAAAGTCATAAATCAACTGAAAGAATTAAATATTTTATTATTAAAAACGGTATTTACTTCTTAATTTCAGCAATTGTCACCATTCCTTATTTTATTAATCTTTTAATGAGTGGTAAGCATTTTTACGAAAATTTTACACGGTATTTGTATCGAGGTTATCAAGCAAAAGCTGTTATATTCATTAAGATTCATGCTATTTCCGAATGGAATAAATTGCTTTTAATTAGCCTAAAACCTTCGAGATCAAATTTCTTGTTTAATTTAATATTTTTTGGTTTAGATATTCCAATCAACAAGACACTAAATTGGGGTTTTATTTTTCTTGTATTAGGTTTATTTTATAAGTATCAAGGCAAATCTGAAAGTAATGATTACTTAATAAATTTTATAAAGTTTAGTTTTTTACTTACATTTCTCTTATTTTTAACGAATTCATTTTTATTTGTGATTGATAATAACACAGTTTTATCGATTGCCAGTTTTATAAATCAGTATGGAAAAAGATTATTTGAACTATACTCTCCAGTGTGGGCTTTACTTTTTGTTTTCGGTTATATTACAATTTTTAGTTATTTTAAAGAGAAACGACTAAAAAATTTAAGAGGATATAAAATTACTGTAGACCAAATAACCGCTAAAATAAGTAAAAAGCTAGATCGATTCTATTTTATTTTATTAATCATAGTTGGAGCATCTATATACTCTACTCATCTGTATCTTCAATATAATGTCATTTATACAAGTGATTATAAGGACGATTATTTAACGGACGCTCTGTTATATATAGGAGATTATTTCGATGAAAAAGATATTAGAGATAAAACAATTATTCTTCCAGATAATGTGGACCCAAAAGTCATTTATCGCTTAATCTATCATAAGGATTGTAAAAAGGAGTACATAGAATTTGATGATATGAGTTACGCAGAGTTAATAAATGCAACATTAGAAAAGAATGCTGATTTTGTTTTAGTCTATAAGTTAGAAACGCAACATTCTTGCTTGGATAAAATTGATGAGGAAGAGGATATTTTATATGAAAATCCTCATTATTTATTTTTTAAAACTTAATAAAATAATCAACGAATTAAATTTAATTTTACTCCAATCTTTTTTTCCTTTAATTCATTAAATATAATTAATTTTCAAGCTAATGATACCTATTAAATTCGTATTGATAACAGAAAAATTAATTCTAAGTTGAAAAAATAATTAAATCATGACAAAAAAGGTTAAAGGTATCTTTCTTGGAGGAAACTTCTCTTATAGGATTACTAAAGATAAGAAATACTTCATAAAAACATGTAAAGGTGGCAGAGAGTGGATTTTAAAAGAGTATGAAAATCTCAAAAATTATTGGAATAAATTAAATATTGAAGACCTCCAATTAGTTGAACCTATTGATTATTCTGAAGAAAAAGAATCCCTCATAACTAGATATGTTGATGGAAAAAGTCTGAAAGATATACTAAATCCAAAACTATACTATATTTTTGGTAAAAAACTTAAAAAATTTCATGACAAAGGTTTTATACATGGTCATATAGATTTAACAGATATCCTATATACTAATGGAAAATTTGTATTAGTAGATGTTCCTTTCTTTAACGAACGGACAACCATGCATGATTTAGTTACAATAAAAATTAGTCTAAACATGCATATTCTAAAAAAGCCATGGAAATTTTTTAAATATAGAAATTGTGAAAAAGAGCTTCTTAGGGGATACAATTTAGAAAATTATTCTGAATATAAACGCAAATATAAAGAATTAATGAAGTCAAGAACGAATTTATTACTAAGAAAAGGATTTTTCTTAAAAGGAATGATTTTAAAAATGCTCTTACTCATGAAACTAATCTAATGTAAATTCTCACTGAGATGAAGCAATATTGATCATTAGAATGTAATCAAAATATCTAAAATACCCTTTGCGCATTTTTGAGGTGAAAATCTTCTTTCTAAGCATGTAATCTCCTTTTCTTGTATTTGAATTGGTTTATTTATTAAATTATTAATTTCTTTAATCCAAAATTCAGTTTTTAAGGGTATAACTTTTACATAGGGTTTATTTCTAAACACGTAATTAGCACCACACTGAGGAGATGTAATTACTGGTGTTCCATTTATAATGCTTTCTAGCACCACTCTCCCAAATGCTTCAGTATATATTGATGGAACGATGGTAATATTTGCTTTTCTATACAAATAATAAAGATTACTGGTTGGCATTTTACTTAAGTTAAGAACATTAGAATAAGTACTTAAATCTTTTAATTCGGCGCCGACAACTACTACTAAAATCTCTTTCGGCAACTTTTTAAGCAGTATATTAACAAAGGGATATCCTTTACTACCCCCTTCATTTCTAGGGATAACGAAAAGAATAATTTTATGAGCATTTTCAATTCTCTCAATAGCGTATTTATTAAGTTTATCCGTTTTTATCTGGAATTTAGAATCATCTATAGGGGTTATATCTCTAATTAGAATTTGAATTCTTCCATTTCTTTTCAATATTATTTTTTTCATTAAGGGAGAGGCAACAATGTTTAAGTGAGCCAATTTGCACAGAAAGAAATAAACCCTTGTAATATAATAATTAATTTTGTAATAAATAGTGGAAAAAATCGCTTGTAAAGAATGTTCTGAACCTTTAGGTTTATCTAAAAGAGCAATCCTGAAAGTTCTCCATCGATTGATGCAATTCCAGCAAACATTTCTAGAGACTTTTTCATCACAATTCTCAAATCCTTTTCTAATATCAATATATTTAGGACAAAACCACATTGCATCTCTAATAATATTTACAACTGGAACTTTCTTAAAAAATCCCGCTAAAATTGTTGGTAGTGAAAGTTCTCTTTGTACAATGATAAAATCTGGCTTAAATTTCTTGATTGATCTTAAAATTGTAAAAAAATTCAGATATATATTAAATTTCAACAAATTTATAAAATAATTTAACTTTCTTGATGGCATCCTCAAAATTAGGGGTAATTGCCTTATTTCAAGGTTTTTCTGGCTAATATTCATTGTATTTTCTGCTAAAACTAAGATTTTATTCTCAGAATTCTTAGAAAATTCGCTGATTATAGCATAACTACTTTTAAATGCGCCTCCTATACTTGTTACGTCAAAATTATGATCGATATATAATAATCTCAATTTTTTCCTTTAATGCTAATAATTCATATTTTTAGTTAAAAATATTAATAAAATTTAATTTTAAAGATTTTTTAATAAATCTCTATATAATAAGTTTCAAAGAAAAATATTAAATGAAAGAAATATTTAGTTAAACAAGATTTTTTAACCAATATTCATAATTCACACTCATGTAAGGTTTTTCGAGTGATAAATGTTGATATCATAATACCATCTGTTATAAAAACACCAAGATTTCGAAATTATCAACTTAAGGCTTTTCCTAATTGGTTAGAAAATTGGTTTCCTGTCTGGATCAATTCCAAATATTTAAAAAATTATAATATTAATATTAGATTTATCAATTACTTCAATTATAAAAAAAAGAAATTATCTAATATCGTAGCAATTGATAGTGCTATTGTTCGAGACATTCAAGCAGGATATCAGGGCTTAGAGAGTGCTATTAAACAAGAAATGTTACCTTTTGTCAAATCATTGAGAGAAAAAGTTGATTTTCTAATTTTTTTTGATAATGGGGATAGTACAGCTTCAAATCATTTTTATTTATTATCTTATGTAGATCGTTTTTTAAAAAAGCAATTATTAAAAGATTTCTCATTATATTCTAAGAAATTAATTAGAAAAAGGCTCTACTCTGATTTTTATGCAAATACGTATTTATTTAACAATTATGATGGACTACCAAGTGGATATACATTAAATAAAAACGAGCTTAATAAAATCTCATTATCTTGGAATTTCGCTTTGAGAGATTATCGATCAACGAATAGATTTAAAAAATTTTTATACTCTTTTACTAAGAATTACAAAGTTCATTTGCATGAACCTAATATAAACCGTAAATATAAATTATCTGCTAATTATACAATTAGAAATCCGGATGAGTTAATATATTTTCAAAGAAAAAAACTTTTAGATGTTCTCATAGCAAATTTTGAGTCAAATCCAAGAATTTCAATCGGTAAAATACCAAAAAAAAAATATCTATGGACTCAAAGACAGTCACATGCTGTTATTAGTCCCTTTGGATGGGGTGAGATATGCTATCGTGATTTTGAAGCTTTTATAGCCGGTGCTGCGTTAATTAAACCCAATATTGATCATTTAGTTACCTGGCCAGATCTATACAAAAAAGATGAGACTTACATCCCTATTTCCTGGAATATTGAAGATTGGGGATTCGAAATAAAGAATGCTTTAAACGATCAAGAAAAATTACTAGAAGTTGCTTTTAACGGACAAAAAGCTTATAAAAAATTATGGACAACAAA
>JBHLNT010000063.1:0-4471 GCA_048941265.1 Promethearchaeota archaeon | reverse complement strand
TAGGATAGATGCTATTGCTAAATGCTCTTTGAAATTTCAGAATAAAGAACTTGCAAAAAGATTATGGACAACAAATTCAAGACAAAAATTCTGCGCAAGATTAGTCAAAATGGTCACACCTTAATTAATTTTTCTTCCCTTCTTATTATATTTTTAAGATTTTAATAAAATAATAAACTTCTAGTGGAAATAAAGATAAAAACTAATTAAAGATTTTAATATTTATCATTAAAGTAAATTTGCCTATTAAAAAATCAAACATTATTATGGAAAATAAACTCATTAAAGTGTGCTTTGTTCAATCTTTTGCATATTCCGTTTTTAATCCAAAATCTAGCGCAAAAATTGGGGGTGCAGAAGTTGATTTATATAATATCTCAACGGAATTGGCTAAAGATCGAAGATTTAAAGTCTATTTCATTGTTGCAGATTTTGGTCAGAAAGATATTGAAGTCTATAATAATGTTAAGGTAATAAAAAGTCATTGTTTTAAAAAAACTACCACTAATTATTTAAAAGCTATACTTTTATTTTTTAGAAAACTTAGGCAAGTCAACGCAGATATCTATCTAACAGCTAATCGATCAAAATTCGTCTTTTTTACAAGTTTATATTGTAAAATATTTAGAAAAATCCATATTCATCGAACAGAACATATAAATCAGGTTGAAAAATCTTTACTTGTGAAAGATATTGGGCGCAGAAGCATGAGATCACTTTTTTTTCTTTTAGGATTTATGAATGTTGATCACATTATTGTACAAAATAATGTATATCAAGAAAAATTAAAAAGGAATTTTGGTTATCCATCCACAGTTATTAAAAATAGTTACCGAATTCCAGCAAAAGCTAATTATCAAAGAGAATTTGTATTATGGGTTGCCAGATGTGTGGCTTGGAAAAGACCAGAAATTTTTATCGATTTAGCTCAAGCATTTCCTAAAGAAAAATTTATAATGATCGCTCCGATTTCATTTGAACCAGATTTTTTTGAAAAAACCAAATTAAAAGCCGAAGATGTTAAAAATTTACAGTTTATTCCAGGAGTTCCCTTTTCTGAAATTGACCAATACTATAAAAATGCTAAGGTATTCGTTAATACTTCAGAATCTGAGGGTTTTCCAAATTCATTTAACCAATCAATGAATTATTCTACACCTATTTTAAGTTTAAATATTAATCCTGATAATTTTTTAGAAACTTATAATGTCGGCCTTTGTGCAAATGGTAATTTCAATTCATTAAAAGAAAATTTAAATAAATTACTCCAAGATAAAGAACTATGGAATCATTATAGTACAAATGCATATAATTATGTCTTTAATGAAATGAATATAGAAAAAGCAATAAAGGTTTGGAAGTTCATTTTTAACTACTTTTATAAAAAAAGACTTTGATTTAATTATTCAATTATCTTTAGTAATTTTTTCTTTCCATTTTCTTCCCTGGGAATATCATCTACAATTTCAATTTCAATATTTAGACTCTCATCAAGAGATTTAATCGAGGATATAAGCTGATTTTCAATATCTTTTGTATATTTGCTTGATGGTATTATTTTAAGGATTAGATCTTTATTAGATTTCTTTTGATTTACCTGAAATTCATAAATATATTCCATCAATTTGCGGGTTATACTTGTAAAGTAGAAAAGAGAAAGATGTTTCCCAGTTGGTGTAAATATTACATCGGATACTCTCCCCTCTACATTTTTGAACATTTTTAGACTTCTTCCACAAGGACATGATTCATCTGAAAGAGCACCAATATCTCCAATTTTATAGCGGATTAAAGGCATTACGTAATTATCTAATGATGTAATTACAATATTACCCTTTTCTCCATTAGCTACAGGATTATTTTCATCATCAAGAATTTCAACAATTAAGTCTTCTTCACTAATATGCAATCCCGTGCGTTCTGAACATTCTTGCGCTATGGCGCCAAACTCTCTGCAACCGTACCTATTATAAATTTGAGTATTAAATCTCTCTTCAATTAAATCGGTTTGAAAATCATAGAGTGTTTCACCAGATAGTATCATGGAAGGGATATTTAATTGTAAATTATGTTTTTTTAATAGCATGGCAAATTCATATACAGTAGAAGTGTACCCTTCCGCAATTAATGGATTTTTCCTGATAATCTTCTCATAATCAAATGGAAAAGTACTCTCACTAAGATCGAAGGCATTAATAGTGAATATTTTATCAAAAAATTTATGAAAGATTTTTTTCTTAAGAGTAGTATCCCGAGAAGCCCAAAACCTTACCATTAATTCTCGATTTTTTCGGCCAGTCCATTCATAATATCTTAAAAGTCTCGCAGCTTGATGGCCTCTATTAAAAATAGAATAATAGAACGTAAACGGATTTCCTGATGTACCAGAAGTATAATTTAAAACGAGATCTTTCTTTTTAGCGTGAATATCCACTACTGAATCGGGAAAATTATTACGATATAGATCCTTCGTCATAACAGGAAATTTTTTTAAATCATCTAATGTATTAAAATTAGAAGTAGATATGTTGTTTTCTTTGAAATATTGAGAGAAATAAGGAACATTATTAATTGTGTGATGGGCTAATTTCAAAAAATTTTGAGTTTGAAGCTCCTTTATTTCTTTTTCAATGTAAAACTGAGATTCCAAAAGAAAATTCAAATAATTATAGACTTCATACCCAGCGAGTACTTCTTGTAACTTTAATTTAAGTTTGTTTTTAATAGTAACCATTATTTCAAAAAATAATCGATCAATTCAGTAATTTAGAAAGTCAATGATTATTTAAAAAATTTAGATAAAATGAATCTATAAATTAGAAGAACGAATGAGCTTATACAAAATATTACATCAACTTTATTTGTGTTTATGAAGACCGCATTCTCGAGTTTTTGGCGCCTCCCACCACCATCTCCCTGCTCTTATATCCTCATTTGCAGAAATAGGACGACTGCATGGAGCACATCCGATACTTGGAAATCCTCGATCATGAAGTATATTATAGGGAACATTATATTTCTTAATATAGCTCCATATTTGCTCAGTAGTCCAATCTGTAAGCGGGTTAATCTTAATTTTGTTGTTGTCATTATCCCATTCAATTTTATTTACAGCTGAACGTGTTATGGATTGATCTCGTCTAAGACCTGTTATCCACGCCTTAAATCCGGAGATTGCTCTCTTTAATGGTTCAATTTTCCGGATTTCACAGCATTTCTTTCTGAGCTCTATTGATTTATAGAAAGCATTAATTCCATGTTTTTTTGTATAATATTCAATATTTTTTGTGTTTGGATAATAAATATCATATTTAATACCATACTTATTCATGGTTTTTTCCAGCACATCATATGTTTCTTGATGAATACGACCGGTGTCAAGAAAAAAGATATTAAATTCTGGATTTATCTTAAATAGCATATCGGTTAGAACTTGATCTTCAAGACCGAGACTACTTGCTAGAACTAGCCTGTTTTCAAATGTTTCATTTGCCCATTTTAATACTTCAATGGCATCTTTATCTTGAAAATCTTGATTTATTTGATCTATATTATTTTTTATGAAGTTCATAAAAACTCAAAAAAAATTATACTTTCGTGATATTAACTCTAAAAATAGTATACTTTCTTTATATAATATATAAATATGAATAAAAATTTAAGGAATGTCATAAGAATAAATATAATTTCAGCAAAGTTAGAAAAATTGGATTAAAATTATGTTAAAAAGTTATATCGGAGGTAAAAATTGGATATTCAGCGATGAGATATACTTTAAATTGAGTGGAACTAAGGTTAATTCGAAGTTTAATCCTGAATTAGGTATTTTTATAATGCAAATATCCGACATCATCCCCAATAAAGAATTATATGGCTTATTCTGGGACAGTCCTACCTTTAAATACACTGATTGCCTCTATCACTTTCATGTTTATGATAATATTCCAGCAGATTATATTATATCAACCTCTTCAGGAAATACTGTAGAAGCGATGGCGAGAGCGGTAAAATTTTATAATTTAGAGAAAAACAAACATATTAAAGCTATACTATTAGTTCCTGAATTGTCTGCATACAAAATATCCAAAAGTGCAATTATTAATAATCCTTATATTCATTATGTTGTTTTAAAAAATTCCACGTTGGACAGCATAAGGGTATTTGCAGAAGAATTAAACGGAAAATTATCTAAACAATACAAGGTAATTAGCTCTGATGGGAACTTAAAAACCGCAGCATATTCTCAAATTGGGCTAGCACTAAAAAACTTGGGTATTTTTGATGAAAATTCTTGCTATGTTCAAACCGTATCGGGAGGTGTTGGACCGGCTGGTGTAATCGAATCTGCTTTTAAATTAAATGAGAATCCTGAAATCCTCTTAGTTCAACCGCATAATGGTAAATCAGCTCCAATTGTTGATGCCTTAAAATTATATACTATAGGTAAAGAGCCGTTTTCTATTTTCCAAGA
>JBHLNT010000062.1:0-23023 GCA_048941265.1 Promethearchaeota archaeon | reverse complement strand
ATTCCGAATACAACAATTATTGCAGGAATAGCTTTTGGTTTGTTTAATATGATTTGGCTCCATCTGGTTTGTAATTCCGGATCATCCTTGGTCATTATATAGTGTGCTCCTTTTCCTATATAATAATCTATTAAATCTCCTACAGTAACTGCTATAGTGGCAAAAATTATAAGAAGTAAAATGTATCCCCATGCAGCTAATCCATATGTTTTTATCCATACCGCGGAGAATAAAGTAATAGGTAAAGAGTAAGGAATGGGAAAAGGCACTAACGCCCCTAAAAAGCAAACAAGCATAGTGAATCCAACGGCTACCCAAAATGGAACCTTATCTAATTCACTTGTCTCAAAAAAATTTCTAACGGATAATGCTTGTCCAAAATCTGGATTTAATGCGGCGAGGAATGCGATAATAGTAATGATTACAAATAATATAATGAGAAACACATCGATTTTTTTTAAGGATTTTAGATCTTTCATGATTATCAAAACATTATGTTTATTTCTTTTATATTTTAATCACTTAATAACAGCATTTTGATTTGTAGTTAAACTAATATCTTGTTTATATTTATTTTTTTACTTTTCTTCAAAATACAAAGTTTTTAGAAAGGATTAAATTTAAAACTAACTTCTTTTATGTTTTTTTCATAACTTTTTTTATTTTAATCAAAAGTAATGGATTTGATTACTAGATGACAAATATATTAGTTCGATGTCCGTCTTGCTCAGGAAATGGATATATTGACGTTGCTGAAGAAAATTTGAAAGATGTGAAAAGAGGATTACTTGCTGTTAATATTCCATCAGATATTATTTGTACTCATTCATTTATTGTATATATTGATAAAAATTTGGTAATAAGAGACTATTTCATAGCCGATTATCAATTTCAAATCGAAATTCCGGTTTTAGATACTCTTGGAGAACAAAAAGATGTCATAATTCCAGAAAAAGATTTGGTTAACTTAAATTTGATTAAACTCAACGTTTCAGCAAATTTAATGACTTTTATTTTCAAATCAATTTTTTTAAAAAAGAAAATATTAATAATTTCGGAGGAAACTTTCTTAAACAACATTATTCTTAACTTTTTCAAATATATAACACAGGATAATTTCGCTGCTGATATTTCTATGATTTCTAACGAAAAATTTAATCAGGAGAAAAAGCAATATAAAGATTATATGGTTTTTGAGGGAAGTCAAATAATTAATAATGTAAAAAAATTAATTAATCCAAAGAAATTAGCAATAGAAAAGCAAATGGTCCTCCGATTTTTATCCGAAATGGACTTAAATTCGAGTTTATTAGTCCTAAGAAACGATATAAACAAGATATATTTCCTTTCAAAATCCATAGTTGATGCAATTAATAGTCTCGATAAAAACGTAAAAATAAACATATTAAAAATATATAAAAGCTTAGAAGAGACTCATAAAATTAAAATTAACAATTTATACTTAGAATTTTTGGTAGATATTGTCAGAAATTATTTTGAAATTAAAGTCCCTAGTATCTTCGAGAGTTTCCATGATTTATTATAGCCGATAATTTACATGGTATAGAATACATTTAAATTATTATTTTTTTTACTTTAGTTTATAAGTTAATAAACTAAAAACCGACAATTAAATAATAGTTTAATTCATTTAGGAAACCCTCCTATAAATTTTGAATTAATAAAATATATTTAAGAATATGACAATTCTTCAAGTAATTTGTCCTGATTGTTCAAAGAGGGGAAATATAGAAATTTCCGATAATGTTTTAAAAACTATATTACGAGGTTTACTCGCAGTTAATGTCCCCGAAGGTACAATTTGCCCGCATTCGTTTATTACCTATATTGATAAAAACTTGAAGATAAGAGATTATTTCATCGCTGATTTCCAATATGAGTTACCTGAGATAACAGAAACCGAAAGGATTAAAGATATTGGAATTTCAAGGGAATTGGATTTAAGTCTAATTAAGCTAAATTTGTCCCCAAATTTAATTACTTATATGATAAAATCAATTTTGATGAAAAAAAAAATACTATTAATTTCAACAGAATCATTCATGAATCCTCATATCTTAGAATTCTTTAAACTTATCACTCAAGACAATTTTAAATTTAATATATCCTTTGAATCTGAAGAAGTATTCAAAAATAAAAGTAATGAATTTAAAGATTATATGGTTTTTCAGGATAATGAAATAATTAATAATGTTAATAACTCTTTAAATCCAAAAAAATTAAAAGTAGAAAAAAAAATAGTGCAAAATTTTTTATATGAAGCTGATCTTAACTTTAGTTTTATTATGTTAAA
Organism: Promethearchaeota archaeon; assembly: GCA_048941265.1. Taxonomy (GTDB): domain Archaea; phylum Asgardarchaeota; class Lokiarchaeia; order Sigyniarchaeales; family SOKP01; genus LW40-45. Next base: position 20,709 of record JBHLNT010000062.1, on the reverse strand, counting down.
AAATGAACTTCATAAGGCCTACTTACTTGCAAATTCACTAGTAGAAATAATTCAAAAGATAAATGATATCAAAAAGCTTAATTATTCTAAATTAGGGAAAAATTTGGAGAAAAACCAAAAAACTAAAATAAATAATGATTATTTAGAATTTTTACTGAATATAGTTCGAAATTATTTTAATGTCAAAGTACCAAGTGCTTCTGAAAGTCTTATGGATTTGTTATAAAGATTTTTTTTTCTTCTGACTTATTTTCAAGTACCAAGTTATTTAGTTCAAATTGATAAAAAAAAGAAAGAATTAAATAAAAATAGAAGAAATTACATAATAAATTTGATGGATTCTTAAAATTTTTATAGTCTTAATTGGATGGTAATCAAACAAATTTCAAAAAAAAAATATTGTGTAAAAGTATAGATTTCAAATTAACTAATAATGCCACAAATTCAAATAAGGTGTCCCTCCTGCCATAAAATTGGAATTATAGAAATAGAGGATAATGCCTTAAAAAGTATCACACGGGGTCTTCTAGCAGTTTATGTAAAAGCGAATACTATCTGTGAGCACTCATTTGTCACATATATAGATAAAAATCTGAAAATTCGAGATTATTTTATAGCCGATTTTCTAATTGAAATTCCAGAGAAAGTTCCTTTTGGAAAACTTGAAGAGGAGAAGATTCCTGAATCTGAAATGATTAATTTGAATTTAATTAAGCTTAATCTGCCTGCAATATTAATTACCCTTGTCATAAAATCCATTTTTCTTAAGAAGAAAATAGTATTAATTTTTGAAGAGGAATTTCTCTATAACCACATTTTAAATTTCTTTAACTATATAACCCTTGATTTGTTTGAAATCGATATTTCTATAATCTCTAATGAACAATATAAGGATAATTCTAAAATATATAAAGATTTTATGGTATTCAATGGCAAAGAGATTGTAAAAAATGTCAATAAATCCATAAATTTGAAAAAACTGGCAGTAGAAAAGCAAATTGTTCAGAATTTTTTTTCCGAAGTTGATATGGAATCAAGCTTAATTTTATTGCGTAATGACATTCAGAAAGCATATATTCTTTCAAAAGCTATTGTTGATATTATTAAAAATCAGAGAAAAGACGAAAAAATCAACATATTAAAAATTTCTAAAGAATTAGAAGATGAATATCAGATTAAACTTAGTAATAAGTATTTAGCTTTTTTAATTGAAATTGTTAAAAATTATTTTGATATTGATGTTCCTAGTCTCTCTCAGAGTTTTCTTAACTCGATATAACCTTCAAAATTCTATGATATTGGAAAAGTCTGAAAATGTTTTACCGATATATCGGTTATAGCGCCAAAAGAAGGTCTTTTTAATGACGAATTAACTACACCATTTCTTATTTATATAGTGATTATTCTCGTGATAGCTATTATTATTGGTCTTTCATTTGGGCTTGAATCCTTTAAATCTGAAAATCCAGAAATTAAATTGAAAGGAAAATTTATATTAGCTGCGTGGTTCTCATTTTTTATAGGTGGACTTCTAGATGCTGGACTATTTGCTATTACTGCATTTCTTTTAATTCTAGTTCGATTACTTTTAATGTCAAGCGCTATTGAATTCTATTTCGGATTCTTTTTGCCAAGACGAATTAAAAAATTATTTATAAAAGAAGAAGTGGTCTAATTCAATAATTACAAATCTTATTTACTTTTAAAATATTATTTTAATAATTTTTTCTCTTTTGCATCCAATTCTAACCAATCACTAACTGTTTTAAGTTGTTTTCGTGAAGATGTACACAATATCTTTAAAAATGGCAAAAATTCTTGCATTGCTTCTATTTGTGATATTTCATATCTCAAGTTGATCTTATCTATCATACTTTTTTCAAGGCTCGTTAATGAATATGAACCTGATGTGATATATCGTGGAAAAACAACTCGACGAAAACCTTTTGTTGGCGGACTTCTCTTGCGTGATAAGGCAACTCCCCCTGCGAAAAGGTCATAAAAATAAGGTAATAATGCCCAATACTGATTTTTTCGGATCCTTCCAAAAATCTCATCTGCTAATGAAAGATTTTCATAGGCATTTGCGATATCTTCATTCATATTTAAGAAAGTTGGAAGATTTTCATTAACCCACTTATATAAGAAATTATAATCCACATCAGATTTATCAGTTAAATTTCGAGCTTCTTCTAAAGTATTAACCCTTTGGAATAAATCTCTAATTAATGTAAAAATTTCTTCAGTGCTATCTCGATGCAGATTCATAATTAACTCCCCAGTATCAATGTTAGTTGATCCTTGACTTATACCTTGAAGATCGTTGATAACTCCTCTTAAATCACCCTTATTGTTTTTTATTACTAACTCTAATTCATCTCTAGTAAGACTTGAAATATTTTCTTGTTTGAGAATATTCTGAGCTATTTTAAAAACCTCATCTTCAGGCAATGGTTTGACTTCAAATCTTCGAATATTTTTATAAAGATTTTGGAGGGTTTGCTTGTATTCATTAGAACACATAATTATCGGGAATTGAGTATTTTCAATTAAATCCACAATTGTAGGAACAGCTCCTCGATCTTTTGTTCCATAAAGGCCATCAATCTCATCAATTAAAATTAATTTTTGGTTAGAATCAGTCATAAAATCGATAATTCCTCGAGATTTAACTGTCTCTTTTAACTTCTTTTCAAGGCTATCTCTAGTACGTGTATCAGAGGCATTAGTTTCCACTACATCCATATTTAAATCATGAGCTAGAGCATACACTATGGAAGTTTTGCCAATACCCGGAGGTCCTTCCAATAAAACTGCTGCTTTTTCAGGTTGTAGCTTAACTTCTTCTCTTTGCTCTTTTTCTGAAACAGTTCTATTATAGGCTCTTATTTTTTTATTTTTTTCATTTATGATTTTAATTTCTTGGAAAAATGTTCTAATAAAATTTGTTAATTCTTCTGCTAAATCAACACGGTGTCCTTCAACTTTAGCGGAAGGTAATGCCATCTCTTTCATGCTTTTTGGGCGGTATTTTTCAACCCATGGCAATTGGGATTTTATAATTATAGGTTTTTTAGCTATTTCTCTCACCTTGGATTCTTATAAATTTTCTGAAAATAGACAGAATTTAGATAAGAGTGCCGAAATTTGTATATCGTTATCTATACCATCTAACGAACGAAAATCCGCATCTGCGATAAAATTAATCAATTTACTCCGAGTAAATTTACTTAAAGGTAATTTAATCAATTCTTCAAGCAATAAATTAAACAATTCATTCGCATTATATTTATAGCTAGATACAATTTTCCTTGCTATTTCTCTTGCTTTTGGAAAATCACCATTTAATGCAACTAATAAAAGGCTTCTCACAATATCAATTCGAAATTTCTGGGAATTTTGAAATAATTTTTCCAAATCTATGCTTTTTCCACTTAAACTACATAATTGCAATAAATCAATCGCTCGAGATATTTTCCCTTCAGAGAGTTTATAAAGGACTTCTATAACATGCTCATCAATTTGTAAGGATTCCTTTTGGGAAATCTTAAGTATTAACTCTTTAAACGATTGAAAATCTACTTGAGAAATCAAAAATAGTTGACATCTACTTATAATAGGATCTATGATCCCTGAAATTTTTTTCGTAATTAAGATTACGCGGCAATTGTTCCCATATATTTCCATTAATCGTCTAAAACCTTGTTGATCTGCCCCCAATACCTCAAAATTTTTAACTATCAGAATTTTAAAAGGAGCATCTCCTAATACCTTTAATTGCACAAAAGGCTTAACTTTAACCTTGATAAAAGCCGGAGTTGTAATCCTTTTACCAGCTATACTGCCAATTTTGCTTGTTGAGATATATGCTTCTGATTTAGCTAAATTTCTTTCTTCTTCTGTTAATGGTTCATCAGCATATATTAACTTATAATTCGCAGTAAAATATCTTCCTAAAAACTCTTTGGCAAATAATCTCGCAATGGTAGCTTTTCCAATACCTTCAGAACCTACAAGTAATAAGTGAGGGAAATTCCTCTTTTTAATTATCTCTTTTAAATTTTTTATAATCTCCTGTCTTCCACATATTTCATCTAAGGTATTGGGGAGATATTTTATACGCCATATCGGAATTGTCTCAATCAAGCTTTTCCACCTATTTTGTATAATTTATTATTTTAAATTTTACTATTTACTCATCCTATGTATTATTTCTGCTATTAAAGCGAATATTTGGATTTGTTCATCCGCTCCTTGACTGATTCTATAATCTACTTCGCCCAAAAAATAGTATAGATAACTTATATCTTTTTGTTCGATTTGTAGCTTTGGCAATATTTCTAAGATTTGTTTTATAAAATTTCTACTATCAAGATTCTCCGCATTTGCTAAGATTTCTTTTGTACGAATAAAATCTATGGCTGAAATAGCTCTAGTTAAATGCTCCAATGTTGGCTTATCTAAGAATCCAGAAATTTTTAGAATTTCATTAATATCTAGATTTTCTAATAATTCAAGTGCCACCGCGCTTTGGAGAGTGTTAATTGCTTTTCTTAAATCACCACCCGATATAAAAAAGAGTGTTTCAAAAAAATCATCGGAAAATTTTTCTGGTATCTTCAATTTTTCTTGCTGAGTAATATATTTTAGCCTATCGATAATTATTTCTTTTGGCAGACTCACAAACCTAAAAACAGCACATCTAGAAATAATAGGATCTATAATGCGATTAATATAATTACACATTAAGATAAACTTTACTTGATTTGATGTTTTCTCAATGATTCTCCTTAAAGCTTGTTGGACTTGATTTGGGATATTATCTGCTTCATCTAATATCACGATTTTCAGAGATTTTGCTCCAATTATCATATTTTGATTAACAAAATTCTTGATAACGCTCCTTACATAATCCATTCTAACTGTATCAGAAGCGTTAAGTTCTAATAAATCCCTATAATAGTGATCTCCTTTTAACAATTTTTTTGCGATAATTAGAGCTGCACTTGTTTTCCCAGTGCCAGCAGGACCTGTAAAGATCATATGGGGCATATTGCCACTTTTAACAAATTCTTTTAAATTATTTATAGTAATACTTTGACTAACAATATCCTCAAAATCCTTAGGTCGATATTTTTCAACCCAAGGAACATCTAAGTCGAGAGTCATTTTATTAATTCCTATAAAATCTAATCTAAAGGATTATCTTCAGTAAGGTCTAATTCAAGAACTTCATAGACTTTTTTAAATCTCATCTTTTCGTAAAGATTAGAGGCTTCTAATGCTTTATCTTTAATATTAACTTTTATCTTTTCAACTTTTATTCTTTTCAAATGTTCAAGTGCTTTTTTTAGGAGAAGTTCTCCAACTCCCTGACCCCGATATTCACTTTTTAGGTAAAATTGTTTAATATATCCTTCTGACATTCCAAAAGGATCAATTCTAAGTTCTGCGATGATCATACCTGCAATTTCATTATTATCTTCATTAACTGCTATTAAAATCCCATGTCTTTGCAAGGGATCATATAATCTTCTTTGAATTCCCCAATCAAAACGTTTTGGATCAAATTTTTGTCCGAGCCCCTCAACTAAGTGTTTAGTGAATTCTCTTAACGCATCAATTTCATCTGGAGAGGCAATTTCTACTTTAATCAATTTTAATTCAGCTTCAAATTCTTAAATAGTTTCAAATTTTATAAGATAAATAAGTGATTTATATATTTTATTTATTTCAATTAATTAAAATTTTTTATTCATTTCAAAATAAAATGTATCTAACTATTATTTTGGCAAATTCTATTCTTAAAAATAAATATTAATATAAAATGCTTGAATAAAATATTTTTTAATAATTTAGCGTGCAGAAACCCCATCCCAAGCCTTTACTTCGGGATCAACGTGACCGCAGGTAGGACATTGTTGATTTACTTCCCAAGCTTCTAGTGCTGGATGAACCCTAGTATAAAGACCGCCGCATTTTTCACACACTAAAAATTTAGCTCCACACCCATCACACATTTCAAGTGTGCCATTTTCAACAAATCTAAAAGTTCTTTTCATCCATTCATCATTAACGATTCGAAAGCTAGTTCCTCCGCATTCTGTACATTCCTTATTAGCCAAGATTACACACCTACTTTTTGCTTAATATAATTAATTTTTATTTGACTAAGATAATTGCATATTTAATAAATTTGATAATTAAAAATGTTTAGTTTTCAAATTATTTATGCCTTTTTAGCCAAAAGTACCCTTTATACAATATTGAATAAAGGTTATTTTTCTACATTTTTAACTTTTTTGTTGAGCCAATTCCTTTTACTTCTGGGTTTACTCGTTCGAGTTCTCCTATTAATTGATATACCTTATCATCACTTAACGCTTCACTAAATTTAACCAACATCTCTTTACTACCAACAAATAATCCTTTTTTTTTCATAGGTCTTCCATCATCAGTTAAAGGATTTACTTCCAGATGCAATAATGCTGGTCTTGTTTTTGTCGCAGGAACTTTCACAACAAATACTCCTTCAACAGGGGTTTCCATTTTTTCCCAATCCTTTCCATTTTTAAGGTGTTCTTTTAGTTGAGCTTGTATTTCAGCCAATTACATTTCACCACTTAAATTTTTATTATTTTTTAATTCTTTTATTGAACTTATATAATAGTATTGTGTGTTACATATTAGACTATGTATATATATTTTATGAAAAAGTATTTTTGTCGGAATTAGTGAGGTCATTTTCCACTGAATGCTTAAATATCACCTCCATATATATATTTATATCGAAATATTTAAAGTTCTGGTGAATTAAATAATGAAATTAATCTCAGTTAACTTACCTGAGGCCTATATCAAAGTTATGGAACTATTGGTAGCAGAAGGAAAGTTTCCAAATAGATCTGAAGCTATTAGGGTAGCAATTAGAGATTTAATTAAGACAGAATATTTAATTGAAGAATCTGTTAAAAGAAACATCAGTCCAGCTTCAATAGAACATCAAATAGAACGTGAAATTCAAGAAAAAATATTAATCTAACTTTAATTTATTTTTTTTTACCTTTTAATTCTCTTAAAATATTTCTCTGTCATAAAATTTTAAAAAAGGTAAATTAACAATACAATATATTAATTTTGGAAATTCTATAATTGCTTTATAACTAAAAAAATGATCATTTATTTTTTTTCATTAAATTCTGTATTCTCTTCTTTCTTGCTTCCCTACGAGCTTTAATTCTCTCTTTAAATTCTTCTTCCTCTTCTTTCAATGATCTCTCCTTTTCTTCTAATTCTTCTTTTTTATGTTTAAATGATTCCTCTCGTGCGACTTGTTTGTTTTCTAATATGCTAATATATCTTGTTATCGACATTATTTCACGAGACCATTCAGATCCAAGTTTTACGAAGATCTCTTTTGCTGTTGTAGCTAAATCAATAGCCTTTTTAAAGTTGTTGCGTCGTTCCTCTTTTTTACATTTATCCATATATTCATAAGCAAGTTCTGATGATAACTCTACAGGTTTCCCCTCTTCTATTTCAATCCCCTCAATATCGGAAATATCCTTCAATTTTCTTTTCTTATCGATTGAATCTCTAAGCTCCTTAATTTTCATCTCAATTTGATCAATAAATTTTGTCCCAATTTTCGTTTCTTTAAGATTAAATATGGATTCATTTAACTCAGATATTCCTTTCATTATTCGGTTTTTAAGAAGAGAAACATGAGCTTTATCTAATGCATCATAAGCGGCTTTAAATTTTTTTATATTTTCTCCACTATCAACTTCTTCTAATGTAATAAGTGGAACATGGCTTTTATTTTTTAATACATGGATTTGATTATTAATATCTGCGATCTCTTTATCCCAACCGACTCTCTCCATCATTTTAATGATTTCTTTCAGTTTTAAAACTCCTTTATTGTAGTTCCCATTTTGTATTTCAATGTTTGCCCGTTCTAAGTTTTCTTCTATTTTGTCTTTAAGTGTATCAGAAACTTGTAATTTTCTTAATCTCTCACGCTTTTCTTTTATTTTAGCAGTTTCAAGCTCCTTCCTTTGTTGTTCTGCAACTTTTAGCATATTCTCTAGCTCTTGCTTCTCTTGCATTTTTTTCTTCTTATATTCTTCAAATCGCTTTTCCTTTGTCTCCTCGAGCTGAAGGTTTAATAACAATTCGTTGTTAATTCGATTTACTTCATGAAACCAATCAAGCTCTTTAAAAATATCTAAGGCTGCTACGTATGCTTCATAAGCTTCCTTAAAACTTTTTTTTTCTAAGAGTTTGGTTCCTTTCTCAAGTAGAATATAGGCTCTTTCAGAAGCAATACTTTCTTTTTCTTTCTGTTTTTGAATCTTTAACATTTCCTCTCTTTTAAGCTCCTGCTGAAGTCTTTCTAACTCCTTAGTTTTAGTTATTTCTTGTTCTAGCTCTCTCTCTAAACGCAATTTTTCTACTTCTTCTTCTTTAAGAGCCTTTTCTCTAATTTCAAATTCCTGTTTTTTCTTTTTTATTACAATTATCGATTCTTGAACCATTTTAAGACCTTCTGTCCAATTGATCTCAGAGATTATTTTCTGACTTTGTTCATATAATTCAATTGCAGAGTCGAAATTATCCTGATCTAATTGTCTTTTTGCTTGATCCATGAGACTAAATGCCTTAAATTTCTTAGACTCCAACTCTGTTTCTTGATTGCGTTTTGTGAGCAGTTTTTCCTCCCTTAGTTTTAATTGTTCTCTCTCCTTTGCTCTTTGCTTTTTGAGAATTCGTTGTTGTTCCTCCAATTCTTTTTTATGTTTTTCTATTTTTTCGGTTTCTAAGGCCCTTAATTTATTATCCGCCAACATCTTCTCTTTGTAATAGTTTATAGTATTTACAAGCTCTGCTGCCTGGTCCTCCCATCCAATATCTTCAAAAATGCTTCGAGCATTGCGATACATTTTTATAACTTCTTCAAATGGTGGTTCAGGGAAATTACCTTCTTTTAACTCTAACTCATATCTTTTTGCCATGCTTTCTGCCTCATCAATAATCCCAAACGCTTCATTTGACAATTGTTCTTGTTGTCTTTTTTGTTCTTCCAAAGCTAAAACCTTCTTTTTTCTCTCTATCTGAGCTCGTTTTGCCGTTGGTCTACCAATGCCAATCTCAATATCTTTTCTTATTGCTTTACTTTTTTCAATCTCCCGTAGTTTATCGTCTTTTTCTTGTTTATCTTTATAAAAATTAATTGTATTAATTAGACTATTCGCTTCATTATCCCAGTTATTATCTTGAAATATTTGCCTTGCTTGTCTATATAATTTTATAGCTTCTTCATAAGGACTCTCATAAAGTAAGATTTCTTTTTCCAACTTTAACCTTAATTCGTACTCTTTTACCAATTTTTCTGCTCTATCAATAAGAGAAAAACCTTCATCTAATAACTTCTTCTTTTCTCTCTTTCTACTTTCAATTTTTCGGAGTTTCTCTTCATCAATAGTTTTAAAATCCTTAGTTTTTAATAATTCCATCATTTCTCTGCTTCTAGTTTCTTTTTGTGCCTCAAATTCTCTTAACTTTTTATCTTTCTCTAATTTCTCTTGATATAACTGAATTTGGCTATTAAATATAAAAGCCTGATCAATCCAACCTTTTTCCTTAAGTTTTTGATGAATATTTGTATAAATATCGATAATTCTTGGATAAGGACATTTTTCTTCAAATTTACCTTGTCGAATAGCAAATTCATATTTTCGCGCCATTTCTTCGGCTTGATCTACTTTCGAACTTAACTCTCTTTGAAATTTCTCTTCTTCGATTCTGGTTTCATATTCCTCTTCTACAGCTTTTAATCTTTTTGCCGCACTCTCTAATTCTTGTTCAGGTCTAATTAAGAATTGCTCCTCAAAATCTCTTTGTTTTTGTAGTTTTAATCCTTCAATCTCCCTTAATTTTTTATCTTGTTCGAATTTATCTTGATATAATTGAACTTGCTTTCTATAGATAGCTGCTTCATCATTCCATCCTCTTTCCAAGAGTCTTTTTTTTACTTGTTCATAGACTTCTATTATCACAGGATAAGGACAAGATTCTTCAAATTTACCCCTTCGAAGTGCAAGTTCATACTTTCTTGCCATTGCATCTGCTTCATCCACCATTTTAGAAATTTCGTATTCAAAATCTTCTTCTTCAAATTCTCTTTGATATTGTTCCTCAACCGTTCTTAATTTTTCTATATCTTCCTCTAATTGCTTATCTTCTTTCTTAATCTTTGTAAGTTCTTCAAATTCTTTTTGTTTTTGGGCTTTTTGAGCTTCAATCTCCCGAAGTCTCAAATCATTATCTAATTTACCTAAATAATAATTAACTTGTTTTATGTAAATGTTTGCTTGTTCAGTCCAACCTCTATCAATTAGGTTATTTTTTGCTTTTGTATAAATATCAATTATTTCTTGATAGGGACATTTTTCTTCAAATTTACCTTGTCGAATAGCAAATTCATATTTTCTTGCCAATTCTTCCGCTCGGTTGACCAATTTAGCAATTTCGTTTTCAAAATTAGCATCTTCTAGCTCTTTTTGATATAGTTCTTCTGCTAATCTTAATTTTTCCAAATCTGATTTAAGATATCTCTCTTTTTCTTTAACTTTAATAGAATCCTGATATATTTTTTGTTTTTGAGCTTTTTGAGCTTCAATCTCCCTTAATTTCTTATCTTTTTCGAGTTTCCCTAAATAAAGGTTAATCTGCTTAGTATAAATTAAAGCCTGTTCAGACCAACCCCTTTCAACTAATTTATTCTTAACATCAGAATAGATATCTATTACATCTTGATAAGGACATTTTTCCTCAAACTTCCCTTGTCTAATGGCAAATTCATATTTTCTTGCTATTTCTTCAGCTTTATTGACCATACTTGTGATCATTTTCTGGAATTTTTCTTCTTCAAGTTCTTTTTGATACTGCTCTTCTACAATTTTAAGTTTTTCCTTATCTTTGGTTATTTCTTTTATCTCTTTCTTGGATTTAAAAGTGGCTTCAAACTCCTTTTGTTTTTCAGCTTTTTGAGCTTCTATTTCCCTTAATTTCTTATCTTTTTCTAATTTCTCTAAGTAAATATTAATTTGTTTAGTATAAATTATAGCTTGATCTGTCCAACCTTGTTCAATCAATTCGTTTTTAATTTCGGTATAGATATCTATTACATCTTGATAAGGACATTTTTCCTCAAACTTCCCTTGTCTAATGGCAAATTCATATTTTCTTGCTAATTCTTCCGCTCTATTAACCATTTCGGTAATCTTCTTTTGAAATATTTCATCTTCAAAATCTTTGCGGTGTCTCTCCTCAACTCCCTTTAAAGATACTATATCTGTTTGTAACATCCTATCTTCTGCTTTTGATTTGATGAGTTCTTCAAATTCCAATTGTTTTTTTTGCTTTTGGCCCTCAATTTCACGTAATAGCTTATCTTTTTCTAGTTTTTCTTTAGTTAATTTAATTTGATTTGTATAAATCGTAGCTTCCTCCTTCCAACCTTTTTCTAACAATTCTTTCCTAATATCATTATAAATATCAATTACCTGTTGGTGGGGGGGTTCTGTATTAAAATTGCCTTTTTTAATTTCCGCATCATAATTTCGAATTAATTTTTCTGCTTTAGTAACTCTTTCATCAATTTGTTTTTGAAAATCCTCTTCTTCGGCTTCTTTCTTAATTCTTTCTTGGGCACTTAATATCTTCTTATATTCAGATCTCCTACGCTCTCCTAATTTCATAGCTTCTAAATGAGCTATTTCTTTTTCGGTCTTTCGAGCTTCTATTTCTCTCAATATTTTATCTTTATCAATTTTTTCTTTAAGTAACTCAATTTGATTCAAATAAATTTTTGCCTGATCATACCAATTACGTTCTAATAGTTCTTTTCTAATATTACTATAAATCTCTATTACATCTCGATAAGGTGGTTCTTGATTGAAATCTCCTTTCTTAATCTCAATCTCATAATTTCTAATTAACTTCTCTGCTTCAGATACTTGATCATCTATTTGACTCTGAAAAATTTCATCTTCTAACTCTCTTTTTATTTTATCATCAGCAGCTCTCAATCTTTTATACTCAGATTTTTTACGTACACCCAATTTCATTGATTCTAAATATGCCACCTTTTTTTGCTTTTTTTGAGCTTCGATTTTCCGTAATTTCTCATCCTGTTTTATTTTCTCTTGAAGCAATTTAATCTGATTTAGATATATATTAGCCTGCTCAATCCAATCGTGTTCTAATAAATCTTTTCTAATATCTCTATAAATCTCTATTACATCTCGATAAGGTGGTTCTTGACTGAAATCTCCTTTCTTAATTTTAATTTCATATTCTCTAATCATATGTTCTGCTTCGTTAACCCTTTCAGTTATTTGATCTTGAAATTTTTCAACTTCCAAATCTCTCAATATTTTTTTTTCTGCCGCTTTCATTTTCCCCTCATCTATTTTTCTCTCTTTTCTAAGTTTCAAAGATTCTTGATATTCTTTCTCTTTTTCTCTTTTCTTAGCCTCAATATTGCGCAATTTATTATCTTGTTCTTGTTTTTGCTTTAAGATTTTGATTTGATTTAAATATACATTCACGTGCTTATTCCATCCTTTCTCAAGTAACTGCTCTTTAATATTAGTATAGATTTCTATTACATTTTGATAAGGAGGAATACTCTCAAAATTTCCTTTTTTAATTTCCAACTCATATTCTCTAATTAACTTATCCGCTTCTGTAACCTGCTCATCTATTTGTTCCTGAAATTTCTCATCTTCAAATTGTTTTTTGTATTTGTCCTCAACTTTCTTGAGTTTTTTTATGTCAGATTCTTCTTTCTGATTGTTCTCGTCCATTTTTATCTACTTCTTTAAAAAAGAACTTTATAAGAACTATATAATAATATAATATTTTAAGAATTCTTAAAAATTCCTTATGATTAATGAAATGTATTTTAAAAATATACTAGTAAATTTATCATTTAGAAACTAGAGAAAATTTAAAGCATATATAATTTACTTTTAACCATTCTATAATTGCTTCAATCAATTAACACTAAAGAGTTAAAAATTGAGATTTTAATTTTTAAATTAAAAGAAAAGATTTCATTTTTGTAATTTATGAGCCTCGATATCCCTCAAAATCTTATCACGTTCATATTTCTCAGTGTAAACCTGAATTTGACTCACATAAATAGATGCCTGGTCTTTCCAACCTTTTTCAAGTAGCATGTCCCGTAATCGTTCATAAATTTCAATAATTTTAGAATAAGGTGCTTCTAATTCTAGGAGTTTTTTTTCTTTAATAGCCCTCTTTTTTTTAGATTCATAATCTCTTTCCATTTTATCAGCCTCTTCAACTAAGGAAGTAACTAAATTCTGAAATTTTGCATCTTCAATCTCACTCTGGTATTTGCTAAGGATTTTCTCATCGAGAGCTTTTAATTTTTCATCATCCTTCTGTTGCAATTTCATTGTTTGTAAGTATTCTGCCTCTTTCTGTTTTTTTTGAGCTTCAACAGCCCGCAATTTTTGGTCTTGCTCTAATTTCTCTTGATAAATCTTTATTTGACTAGTGTAAATATCAACTTGATCCATCCATCCTCTATCTATTAACTTTTGGCGAATTTCAGTATATATCTCAATCACTTGTTGATAAGGACAAGTTTCCTGAAAATTCCCTTTTTTAATCTCTAATTCGTAATTTCTAACCATCTTTTCCGTATTAGCTACAGTTTCAGTTATGAAATTTTGGAATTTCTCAACTTCAAAATCTTTTTTTAATTTAGCTTCAATGGCCTTTAATCTTTCCTCCCTCTGACTATCTTCTTTGAGTTCTCTCGCAACTTTTCCAGTTCTCATCAAATCTTCGAATTCTTTATCTTTTTCAGCTTTCATAGCTTCTAATTCCCTAATTTTAATATCTTTTTCTAATTTCTCTTTGTATATTTGAACTTGGTTAGCATAAATTTTTGCTTGTTCAATCCATCCTCTTTCAGCAAGTAATCCGCGTACCTCTTCATACATTACAATTACATCAGGATATACACATGGATCTTCAAACTTTCCATTTTTAAGAGCTCTTATTTTTTGCGATTCGTATTCTCGGGCCATTTTATCTGCTCTATTAACCATCTCTGTAATCTTTCTTTGAAGGTCCTTATCTTCAAATTCTTTTTTAAATCTCTCTTCCACAGCCCTCATTCTTTCAGTTTCAATTTCTGATGTATCTGCGTCGTGTATTACTATTTTTTCTTCTCTAACGTCGCTAGAAGGTATTGAATCCTTCGAATCTGCTTCCATCTCAACTTCCGCATGTTCTTTTTTAGGCTCTCTTAGAAATTTAGTTTTAGAAACATAACATTCTTCAATTAATTTATATATATTTTCAACTTCGGAGCTTCTATTATTTTCATTAAGTATATTTATAATTTCATCATATTTACTAAGCGCCTCTTCAAATTTATTCATCTTAACAAGTGTTTTCGCCTCTTCAATTAAATTTTCTGGTGATAATGTTGAAATTTTCTCCGGAATATTTTGTTCCATAACTGTATTACTTATTCCTTTTGCTGTATCTACTGTAGTTGCTCCATTTTGAGATAATTTTTTCTCTAAATCATCTTTGATTGTGTCAACACCTATTCTGTGTTCTTTTGTAGTATATATCTCTGCGATTTTTTTTCTCAATGCGTTGATTTCCACTTCATTATTGATTTGTTGATATAATCTGATAGCTTTGCGCAAAATTTCAATACAATCGTCATATAATTTTAAATCTAGCAAAGATAAAGCGTGCTGTACTAATTCTAAAGCTTCTCGATTGATTTTTTCGTCCATATTCCTCATACTTAATATAATTTCTTCCCTATAGGGGAATAGATGCTATAAAACTCTTCTCTCTTCAACAGTTTTTTCCCGATTACAAACCTAACAAATTTAAAATAAGTTTTCAATGAAAAACTATTAAAATTAACTCTATTCTTCTATAATATAAAATATTATCCTAATATTTTAAATTTATTAGTTATGATATAAATTAAAAAATATTTAAAATTTTAGAGAAATTTGAACTTATAGTAGGGGAATATAGGATTATTAGGACACAATTAAAGCTATAGTTCGAAATTTTTGAAATTCTTATTAAGGACTTCATCACAAATTTGGCCCCCTTCGCTAGTTAAAATCCATCCAGAGGGTTCTTGTTTTACAAGACCTAAATTTTCAACTTCATTTAAAATTCTTTTAATCTCATCCTCTGTTTTGCGGATATTAAAATCAACATTTAAACACAACACGATATCATCAATTTTAACTGGACCTGCAAGCTCATCTTCCATTACACCAGTAGCTGCGATTATTTCTCTTTGTTCTAACATAGTTTTATCCATTTTACCAGATACTTCATCAAGGAGCCAAGGATATTTCGCCAACATTTTTTTAATTTTGGATTCATCTCCAGAACGAAAAATTGCATCAAATTCTTCTCTTATTTTTTTTTTTTTCCCCATTGAGTTTACCTTAATTTTTTAGGATTCTCTATGGAATATTATCAGTTATTATAATAATTTTTCTTAATACTAATAAATTTTAACTTATTAGAATAGGTGAAAATTATTATTCTGTATTTATTTAATTTTACAAAATTTCACATTTAAAAGATTTAAAAAAAGGAATTTATTTTAATTCGGATATGTATTTCTCAACTTCGTTTTTTGAACATAAATTAAACTTTTTGTCTTCAGATTTAATATATGCAATCCTAATATTATCTTTACTTAATTCTTCATCAATAGATTCTTTAAGAGCGTTTAAAGCTAAATTTATAATATCATTAAAACTCATACCATCCTTATAATTATTTTGAATAAATTCTCTTGCTTGGGCTTCTCCACTTCCTAATGCATAAGCCTTATAAGGTCGATAAATTCCACTTGGAGATGTAGTATAAATTTGGGTGCCTGCACTATCAATAGCAATAAAGAACAACGAACATCCAAAAGGTCTAATACCTCCATATTGAGTATATATTTGCTTTAAATCTGCAATGGATTTTACTAGCATAGTTAATCTAACTGGCTCATCATAGGTTAACCGAAAAGACTGAGCTTGAACTCGGGCATAATTAATTAATACTCTTGAATCTGCATGTAATCCTGAAATTGCTACTCCTATGTGATCATCAACTTGAAATATTTTATCAATTGAATCGGGATCCATTAATTTTGAGGGTATTTTTATTTGAGCTGCTAAACATACATCTTCATCAGATTTAATGGCAACGGCTAAAGTACCACGTCTAACAGCTTCTAAAGCATATTCCACTTGATACAAACGCCCTTCTGGACTAAAAACTGTAAGGGCTCGATCATATTTAATTTGACCTCCACCGAACATGAGATGTCTATACCTTCTATTTTTTTCTATTATGAAATTAAATTAGTGAATCTAAACTATTTAATAATTAGAAATTTTGACCAAATTTTAATTTATTGGTTCTAATAAATAAATTTATTAGATTTTGTTTGAAGCTTTCAATATTGCTAAAACGGTTTCTTTAAAGACATCATCTACTTTAAGCCCATCTTTAGCACTTGTTTCATAATATGAGAGTGCTTCTATTTCGCTTTTTAAAGATTCACCATCTTGTAATGCTACCTCTCGATTTCCCTCTTCAGCTAAATCTAGCTTGTTTCCTACTAAAATGCTAGGTCTTCCCGCTACGACCTTTTCCACTTCAGTTTTCCAATTTGGTAGATTAGAAAATGAACTTCTTCGAGTTAAATCAAAGACATAAATTATACCTGTAGCACCCCTATAAAAGGGTGGACGAACGAAGGAGAAATGTTTTTGACCTGCTAAATCCCAAATTTGGAGCTTGATATTATATTGAGGATATTCAGGTAAATCGACTGCTTTGGTTGAGAAATTACTCCCGATTGTCATTATATAATTTTCCTTAAATGAATTCTCAGTATATCTTAACACCATGGAGGTTTTCCCAACTCCACCATCACCTACCACGCATATCTTGTAAATGAAACTTTTTGAGGCAGACATTGTTATCAGTTATAAAATTATGCTCAAATTTAAATTATAATATATTATTATAACCAATAAATAATATTTTTTTATTTTATATTTTTGCAATTATTGGTTGTATTTATGAGTTCCCTCGATAATAAAATTGAAAAATTTGCCCAACTTATTATTGATTCTAAAAATATCGTTGTTTTAACAGGAGCAGGTATGAGCACCGAATCGGGCATACCAGACTTTAGGAGCCCGGATACCGGCTTATGGACTCAAGTAGATCCTGAAAAATATGCCACCATCCATTCTTATGTCGCAAATCCTGGAAGAAATTTGAAAATGATGCTTGAACTAGGAACAAAGATTTTTAGGGCTAAACCGAATAAAGGCCATAAAGCTTTAACTAAGCTCCAAAAAATGGGAAAATTGGTAGGAGTTCTTACCCAAAATATCGATGGACTCCACCAAAAAGCACGTACTCAAAATATTATTGAGTTACATGGCACCGTGAATGAGGCAAAGTGCATGAGATGTAAGCGAGTTTTTCCGATAACGGAAATGATAAATCAGGTGATGAAAGGAGCTACTACCCCCTCTTGCGGGATATGTTTTGGTTTATTAAAACCAAACGCTATATTTTTCGGAGAACCTTTAGAATCTAAAACACTAATGAGAGCAGATGAAATGATTGCAAATTGCGATCTATTTATAGTACTTGGAAGTTCCTTATTCGTCTATCCCGTAGCGTTTTATCCTCATAAAGCATTATCCTTAGGAGCTAAATTCGCTATTATTAACATTCAAGAAACTGATATGGACCACGACGCAGAAGTAGTAATCCACGAAAAAATTGGTGATACTTTGCCAAAAATCGTAGAAATTGTGCAAAATAAAATAAATGCGTGAAAATTTTTAGATTATTTAAAAAAAAATATCATAAAACAAATGAAAAAAAATTAAATTTTGATGATGCAATTAAATTATTAACTTTCTTATTTTCTTAAAACTTTCTTATCTACTTTTCCTACTGCTGTAAGAGGCAATTCCTCCATTATATGGACTTTTTTAGGAACTTCGTAGGGTGAACAATTATCCTTGGCGTAGTTAAGGATACTTTCTTTTAACGCGGCTTCATTTCCATCATATGCATAATCAGGATCTAATTGTATATATGCATTGACGATTTCAGAACCAGGTCGATCTGGGTTTGGTTCTCCTATTAAGGCAATCGAACCTATTGCAGGATGTTCAGCCAAAATATCTTCTACTTTACTGGAAAATACTTTAAAACCACCAACTATTATCATATCTTTAGTACGATCCACGATTTTTATATAGCCATCTTCGCCCATTAAACCTACATCACCGGTATGCATATAACCATCTGCATCGATAGACTTTTTTGTTTCTTCAGGTTTATTGTAATATCCTTGCATGACCAAGGGACCTTTTACCCAAATTTCTCCAGGTTCACCTAAAGGAACTGACTTTCCTGTATCGGGATCGACTATTTTTAAGTCCACATTTTGAATGGGCATTCCAACGGTTCCTAACTTTTTCTTTCCTATCGAAGGATTCATTGTTGCTACGGGAGATAATTCAGTCATACCGTAAAGTTCTAATAACTTACCTTTACCTATAATTTTTTCCAGTTCTTCTTGGGACTCTTTAGGGAATGGCGATGCAGCAGAAATACACGTACCTAATTCAGAATGATCTATCGCTTTAAACTTAGGATTCTTTATTAATAATTGATATAATGATGGAACGTTTACCAAGTTAGTCGGGCGATATTTCTGCATTTCTTTTACAATATGATTTGTATCCCGTGGATTGGGGATAAGGATCTGAGTCCACCCAAAATACACCCCAGCTTCAGCAACGGTTAAACCAGCAATATGGAACATAGGAAAACCAGAGAGTAATATTCCTTTACCAAACTCCCAATTCAACCATCTTGCAATGGCTAATCCGTTTGCGGCAAAATTTCTATGGCTTATCATCGCACCTTTAGGAGGACCTGTAGTTCCACCTGTATATTGAATCCAGCCAATATCATCGGGTACTACTTTCACATCTGGAGGATCTGTGGAATATTCTCCTTGTAATACATCTTTATGAAAATCGAGAACAGTTTTTCCTTCTAATGGAATAACCTTTCCTTTTGGAATTTTTTTTAATGCTTTCCCTAAGATTTGGATTATTTTTGGTAAAAAACTGCCCACGTTAGTTGTAACAATTAGTTTGGTTGAATCAATTTTCTTAGCAATTTTTGTTATGTGACCGGCAAAAATAGCATCTAATGTTACTAAGCATACTTTTTTACCACCGGAACCTAAATCGTTAAGCTGATATTCAATTTGCATAGCAGATAAAAGCGGTGATACGCCCGATATAATACATCCTGCTCGCATTGTTCCTACAATTGTTACAACATATTCTATTGTATTTGGTAGGTTTATCCCGACCACATCTCCTTTTTTAAAGCCGTTAGCAATTAGCATATTCGAAAATTTATTTGCCATTTCGTCTAATTCCTTGAAAGTTTTTTCTACTCCTAAATATGATAAAGCAACTTTATCAGGGAATTCTTTAAAGGAACGGTTTATCATCTCGACAAATGTGGTCTCATAATCCTCCGCGGGTATATCCTTGACATGAGGGTCCCAATTTTTTTTCCAGAATTTTGATGCATATACATTTTCTTCTGACATTTCTACCACTAATTTCTTTTTTGATAAGTCCAAAGACTTATTATAATAATATTTGATAGAATCAGTTATAAAGTTTTAATTTTAAATTGCCAATTTCTTTTTACTCAATTTCTATATTATTGTCAATATTTTTTACTTAAAAGATAAAATAAGTTAAATTCTAATTTTAAATTGAATGAATCTATCTTTTAATAGGGGTTATTTAAAAAATTAGAAATTTTAATTAAAAAAAATGAAAATTTTATTATTATTTAATATTAAGCCGTAAATTATTGCTTTTATTTTCGTAAAAGCTTCTTATCAACTTTTCCAACGGCAGTTAACGGCAGTTCTTTGATAATATGAATCTTTTTGGGGACCTCATAAGGGGCGCATTTTTCCTTTGCGAAATTTATGATACTTTCTTTTAACGCTGCTTCATTTCCATCATACTGGTAATCAGGATCTAATTGGATGTAAGCATTCACAATTTCGGAACCCGGACGATCTGGATTCGGTTCACCTATTATTGCCATGCTCCCGATCGCAGGATGTTCAGTTAGTGTATCTTCAACTTTACTTGAAAAAATCTTAAATCCACCAACAATTAACATATCTTTTGTACGATCGACAATCCGAATATAACCATCGTCATCCATTATACCCACATCTCCTGTTTTCATATAACCATCTGGAGTTACAGTTTTTTTCGTCTCTTCTGGCTTATTATAGTAACCCTGCATAACCAAAGGACCTTTTACCCAAATTTCTCCCGCTTCTCCCAAAGGAACTGCTTTTTCGGTTTCAGGATCGACTATTTTTAAATCAACATTCTGAATAGGCATTCCAACAGTTCCAAGTTTTCTTACCCCTTTAGAAGGATTCATCGTCGCAACAGGGGAAAGTTCCGTCATACCATATAATTCTAATAATTTACCCTCTCCTACTATACTTTCTAATTGTTT
>JBHLNT010000256.1:0-5331 GCA_048941265.1 Promethearchaeota archaeon | reverse complement strand
GCTGAGGAAATTGACCAAAGAAAAAGGACTGAAATTAGATGGAGAGAATTTGGGCCTAGAACTATACTCCCTAATACAAAAACGGATTCTAAGGGAAATTTACTCAACTCTAAGGGAAAGCATCTCTTTTCACGATTATCAAAGATTCAGAATTCGTTAGTTTCGAGTATAGAAAGGAATTTCTGGGAAGCAAAACCGAAATTGAAATTACTTGCTTCTAAAATGAATATACCTGGTTATATTGAGGAAACCGCATGGAAAATTTATACTACAGCAGCTCAGAAAAAAATGACCATGGGTAGATCTATTGATGGATTCATTACAGCATCTTTATATGCGGCAGTGAGAATACATGAATCCCCTCGATTGCTTGATGAAGTTTGTAATGCTTCGATGAGTCCAAGGCGTGTTGTACATCATTCACTTGGATTAATTGTGAAAGAAGTTCTTCCAGAGTTGGGTTTAAAATATCATCCAATCACGGCAGAAAGGTTGATATTTCGATTCGGAAGCGATTTAGGACTTTCAATGGATGCTCAAAAAAAGGCAATGAATCTACTAGTAGATGCAACTAAAAATGGATTGATGCGTATAGGTAAAGATCCAAGAGGTATCGCAGCGTCAGTAATTTATATAGCTGCTAAAAGAACAGGTGAACGGAAAACTCAAGTTGAAGTATCTAAAGTGGCAAAAATAACCGAAGTTACGCTTAGGTCGAGAGTTAAAGATATAAAAAAGAATTTATAGAATACTATTATAAAATTAATTGATTTAATTCTAATTATTAATAGAAATAACGTTTAATTAGCATTTTCCCCTCATTTCTGAAAATCAATTCTCTCTATTAAAGATTAATAAATTACTTTATTGTTATGACCCCTCGATATTTTATTACCCAATTAGGACTAATCATATAATGGAATTATTTTTTCTTCTTTATTATAAAAGACAAGTTTAAAATAATGATGAATGGAATTCTAATCTATTTTTTATTGGGTGGGATAATCTCTATAACAATTTTTATTACGTTCTATTATTTTATTAAATTGCTCAAAAAGTATTTCGCAAAAAAATATATCCCTGAATCAGCAACAAATTTCAAATGCATTGATGGACATATTGTTAGATCCAAGGCAGAATTAATTATTGATAATTATCTTTATAATCACAATATTGCACATGATTATGAAAAGAAAATAACAGTTAATGGGAAATCAATTCTATATGACTGGTATCTGCCTGAATTTAAAGTTTTTATTGAATATTGGGGCTTTTATGGAAAGAATTACATGAAAAGGAAAGAGGAAAAGATTAGATTATACAAAAAGGGAAAATTAAATCTAATCTCCATTGAAGATATTATGTTTAAAGATATTTATGAAAATCTCAGAAATTTGTTAGTAAATTATAAGGATATAAACGACACAAAAAAATATTGTCCTAATTGCGGTTGGGTTTTTGACGAAAGGTTTTAAAAAAAGGATTACATTAAGCCTGTACAATACATGATTTCTTGGGTAATATTTTCAAATATTTGTTCCACATTATAACCAGTCTTTGAAGAACATTCAATTACATCATAAATCTCGTGGTTTTCACTTTTTTTATATGCATCTTCAGGAAAGATACTTCTTTTATGTTCTAGATCCAACTTTGATCCAACCATTAGAATCGGAACTGTAAAATCTTCACTTTCGGCTCCTTTTTTGAAAATATTTAACCATTCATTAAAATTCATTAAGCTAGTATATCTTGTAATATCATATATGAAAATTCCTCCAAAAGAGCCTCTTGCATAACCAGGGAGAAAAAATCTAAACCGTTCTTCCCCTCCTAAATCCCATAACTGAAGGGTGACATTTACTCCATCCATCTTGAGACGTTTTGTAGAAAGATCGACGCCAATCGTCATTTTAGTGGATTCTGAAAAACGACCAGACAGATATCGATTGACCAGAGTTGTTTTTCCGACTCCTCCATCGCCAAAGATACACACCTTAAAAATCGCACTTTCCATAAAAATTACCCCTTAACCTTTTATATGTAACAGTTTGCTGTTATTTAAAATTTTTTACCAGCTTTTCACGTGAAAAAAGAAAAATAAGGTAAAGTTTTATTCATTCAATTAAATCTCTAACTTTCCCGAATGATATTTATGTTTTATTTTTTTTAAATAATCTAAAGCCCTCTTATTGTTTGGATCAATTTTTAGAACTATTTTAAAGTTTTCAATAGCCATTTTTAAGTCATCTAAATTTAAATAAGAGATTCCCATTTTGTTTCTGGCATCAACATTTTCAGGGTCTATTTCAATAATTTTTTCGTAGTTTTCAATTGCCTTTTCATCCTTAGCAAGCTTAGAGTATGCAAGGGCTATGTTAAATAGTATTTTAATATCTTTTTGTTTAATTTCTAATGCTTTTTCCCAGGATTCTATTGCTTTAATGTAATTCCCAATTTTAGTGTACATCACACCCATATTGAATAATGTGTTTTTATCATTAGGATCTATTTTTACTGCTTGCTGATATGATTCAATTGCTTCTTGATATTTTCCTAACTTTCCATATCCCACACCTAAATTATACCACGCCCAACTATCTTGTGGATCAGCTTTAATGGCATTTTCGCAACATTCGATTTCTTTTTCAAAAATCTCAAGATTTTCATAGGCAACGCCCATATTACTCCAAGCTACACTATTTTCGGGATTGAATTCTACGACTTTTTGATAAAACTCTATTGCCTTTTGAAAGTTTTTATTTTTAAAGTATTTATTACCTATTTCAAGCCATTTAGATGAGGAATGTTGATTAAGATCATTTTTCATAATTACTAAAAAGATGACTTTATTCAAAACTTTTAATTATGAAAAGCTAAGGATTCAGAGTCAAGAAGTCTTTAAAATTATTACTAAATTTTCTTAAAACTAGATTTAATGTTCTACCGTTTTATTTTTTAATTCATCTAAATATTCTTTTTGTTTCTCTTCTGTTAAAAAAGCTAAGTCCTTAAGTACGATCTTTATCACTTTATCTGATAGATTTAAATTCAGTAATTTTTCCCGAACTTCTTTAGATAAGACTGAAAATATTCTTGAAAAATACTTTTTAACAATTCCAATGTTTTCGAAATTTTCGTCCAAATTTTCAGTAATTACTCCCACCAAATTCAATTGAAATTTTATCCCACTTCATTAAATATACGAATTCAAATCACAAATCTTTGAACGATATAATTATTCTATTAAAAGAATGTTAATTTCTTGTAATAAAATATTAGGAGACCATTTCTTCAATTTTAGAAATTTTCGAAAAGAAACAAAATTCCTTTTTTTCACATTACTTTTATGAAAAACCTATGCTTCCTATAGGTTTAAATAACCTTACCCTATTATTGATGATAGAACGAAAACGAACAATATCAATCTTTACGTCGTGTGAGGTTTCAGAGGAGACATATGAATCTAAATATTGATGATAGTGAAGTTAGTATAGAATTTAAGCAAAAATTGAGATGGTTTGAAGAAGAATTTGACTTAATTTTTAAAAATAAAACCTATCATTATACCAACGAAGATATAAAGCTTGCAAATCAGCTTTTAGACAGATTATCAGAAACTATAAATCAATATCGAAACGAAAAACTCCTTTATCCTTTGGTCTCTGCTTTAAATAACATAGAGAGAAAACATCCTGAATTCTTCAGGTAAATCATATTTTAAAAAATAATCTGATTCATAATTTTCTAATTCAGATTCAGCAGTTAAATAATATCAAAAAATACGTTAAAAAAATGGACCAAACTTAGAATAAACTCTTACTAAATTATCCCGAAAAAATTGAATTTTAGGATTATATGGATTTAGACGTCCTGCTTTCTCTATAATAACCTTTGCCAGGCCAAGATCTCCCTTATCTACATATGTCATAGTAAGTAAACCCCATGCTTCCATTTTTGAAGTATTAATATCAGCTGCAGTCTGTAAACATTTAATTGCATCATCTAATTTTCCCAATCGTCGTTTTGCGATACCAAGTAATAACCAAGCCTCGTCATTTGAGGGATGTTTATCTAATAATTTATTAAGAAATTTAACTGCCTTTACGCTTTTATCTTCGGCTAAATATTTTGTAGCCGTATCTATTCCACTCTCATATTCTAGCTTATTTAACTGCATTATAAAGCAAATTTTGTTGAAAAACCTTAATTAATACTTATATAAATTTATTTATATACTTTTTATTTTTTTTACCACATTACCTGACTAATTTTAATTTTATTAAATAATAATAATTTTATAAAAATCGATATCTACAGTTATATCTTATCAAATATTATGGTTCTTTCAAATAGTCGATGTTGTTAATATACTAATTCAAAATTTCTGATTTTTCACCCTAAAATTTAGTAAGATTTTTTTCTGTATCTCATTCTAAAAGTTCATGAGACTTTCATACGAAAAACTTTTTTAAAATAAGTCAGTATCTTAATAAAAAATAACATTTTTTGTGTGTAAAAAGTTAAATATTTAAATAGGAATAAGTATAAAATTTATTCAAACAAAATTGCTAATGACTTATTAATTATTTACATGGTAAAGAAATTAGGCGACTAAACACGCAGAGTATAAAAATAAGTAGAAATTCTGTTGTTACAATAAATGAATTTTTGGAACTGTATGAAGATACTATAAATTCTGATATAGAAAATTTATTTCAATTAGATTTTCAGTTAAAGAAAAAACGTAATTCTCAAAAAATTAAGACTACTCTTCAAATTGCAGAATCGGAGGATGCAGAGATTATCACTTCACTATTTAAAGAAGTGTATCGTGGAACTTATCCATATAAAAAAATGGAAGATGAAGAAGAAGTACGAAGAATGATCCAAGATAATAATCACAGTTGGCTCATTTTTAAAGCTGACTCGACTAAGAATGTGGGTTGTTTTGGGGCAGATTTGGATTTTAAAAATAAAAAAGGTGTTCTTTATGGATTTTTAATAAAAAAGTCTTATTGGAAGATTGTTGATACTTTAAAAGCATTTGCTGCTTCACTGATATATTTCTGGACTTATTATAAAGAAAAAATATTAGTATGGTCCGGAGAAGTTCGTACCAATGATACTACAGCACAGTTTGGAACTTCGTTATGTGGTTTAAAGCCAATCGCTTTTTTTCCTAATAAAGATATTTTTTTTGATCACATTGAATCAGACTTTCTGATAACATCCTATGATGAAAGAGTTTTTGCACATTATCGATGTGCTGAAACTACTAAGATAATTCGTCAAATTTTAAATTCTTACACTTATTCTAACCAAAGATAT
>JBHLNT010000255.1:0-5332 GCA_048941265.1 Promethearchaeota archaeon | reverse complement strand
GATCGCTCATGAGCAGCTCGAAAAAACCCAACTGCGGTATATTCTCCTTCAAGACGGGCATCAAAATACCACCATTCAAAATTCCCTTTCTTGTTTAAGTCAATATGTAAAGCATCATGTTCTGGTTTAAATGGTGCAATAACTCCATCACGTCGACCTGGTCCAGTCCAACCTTCTATTATTTTATCTAACATATAATGACATCTACTTTGGTTTTAACATTAATAAAAATTAAAAATCTTCTATAGATAAAAATCTTAATGTTCTCAATGATTTATAAGAATGAATGCTAATCTACTAAAATCAGAGATTTATCACGAAGATTGTAAACGGATATTGCCAAAAAATTGTTAATCAATCCCCAGTTCAATAATATTTAAATTGCTTCTCAGTGATAAGACTTTAGAAGAATTAAATTATTTTATTGATGATGCGATTGCTAAACCATCGTCAAAATTATTGATTGATCTAATGTTTCCAAAAAAGGGTGCTCATCCAGATACTTATTACTAATCTATCTTCTTATTATTTACATTTCATTGATAAATTTCTCTAAACGTTCCATCCCAATTTTTATGTTTTTAATATCTGTTGGATATGAAAATCTAACAAAACCTTCTCCATTTGGTCCAAATGAGATCCCTGGGCAAATGGCAAGATGGGTTTTCTCAAGAACTTGCCATGCAAAATCCATACTTGACATTTGGAGATCCTTTATATTAGCAAATATGTAGAATGCACCTTTAGGTTTTAAACAGCTTATGCCTTTTATTTCATTTATACGATTTACTATGAAATCTCTACGTTCTTTATAAATACGCAACATTTCCTGGGTTTCTTCTCCACATTTAAGAGCATAAATCGCGGCAGCTTGTGAAATTGAGGGAGCACAGATAGCAAAATTCTGCTGCACAGGCATCATTTTTGCAATTAATTCGGCTGGTGCAATGATATAACCTAATCTCCAGCCCGTCATCGCCCAGAACTTACTAAATCCATCAAGTACAATAAGTCTATGATGGCAATTTCTAAACTGAACATCGCTTAATGAGGGTGCTATTTTATCATCATATGTTAGTTCCGCATATATCTCATCTGAAATGACCCAGAAATCATTCTTTTGGATCAAATCTACCATCTCATTTAACGTTTTTTTTGGAATAATTTGCCCAGTTGGGTTGGAAGGACTGTTAAGAATAAGTGCTTTTGTTTTTCGTGTAATAATATTGCTTAGTCGATCGATATCTAAATTAAATTGGTTTTCCTCATAAATGGGAAGGAAAACAGGTTTACCTCCGAAAAAGTTAACAAAATTTTTATAACAGGGATATCCGGGGTCTGTTATTATTACTTCATCTCCAGGATTAAGAATTGTAGAAAGGATATTAAAAAAGGCGGGACTTGTTCCGCCCGTTACCATAAATTGGGTTTTAGGATTGAATTTAATACCTCTAGTTCTTAATTTATATTCAGAAAGCGCTTCCCGTAGTTCTAAATACCCCAGAGAATGTGTATAATGAGTTTTACCCCTCTCAATATCTGATAAACAACCGTTAATTATTCTTTTTGGGGTATCAAAGTCAGGTTCTCCAATCTCCATATGGACAATATGTATTCCACTTTCTTCCATTTCGAGGGCTTTTTCAAGGATTTCCATTACAATGAACGGTTGTATTGAATTTACTCTTTTCGAAAACATTTGAACATCTTATTGAACTATTTATTAAATATATTTTTGTATTACTCTTTAAAAAAGTATTTACTCAAAGCTTTTAGCTTTAACTTAATTACATTCAGCATAATTAAAAAAGTTCAAATCATAATTGTAACTATGAATAGTTTTGAACGCATTTGAGCTGCTTTAAATATAGAAGAGTCTGACAGAATCCCATTATTTACTCCCGAAATAGATGAAAACCTTGTGGATGAAATTCTTGGAAAGCAAAATAAATTTGCATTTCAAATAATGGATGAGATGGAATAACAAAATCCATAGAACTGGCTTGAAATGATAAATAATATTATCCCATATATGCAATTATTTGTGTTTTTTATGCTTTTTTTTGATTCACCTTTCAATAGTTAAATATTGGGTAGAATTTAGGTTAAATGAGAATTCATTTTTGTTGAAAGGTATAATTTTTATTAGTGGGATAAAATTTGCGAGAAAAAGTGATATTCCTCTAATTTTTTTAGTATTAAGGGCAAAATTTACATGATCGAATCTAACAAATCCAAAAATTCCACGGAATTCCCATAATGTTCCAATTTTATTATCATTTAAAAAGAGTTCTTTAGGAAAATTTGGATTATAATCATTCTGGAATAGAACAATCCCGTTTTTATATATTGGGATTCCTCCATCTACTATACAAGTAAAATTATTAACATTTCCCTTTACTCCAAAGATGGGACCAATACAGTAATATAAATTTTCGGGAAAATTAATTAATATAAATTCAGGATAAACTGCTTTAATTTTAACAGGAATTTTTTCCATATGAAAAATTTCTTTGTTATGCCCGATTTTATGCCTATCTTTAATGGCAAGTGAAAAATTTTTTCCTCCTCTGGCACGGATTGCATCGTTTTTTGGTCTGATTTCTAAATGTAGATGAGGACTTGACCAATATGCAAAATATCCATTCCGAATAGTTTTTCCTATAAAATCGCCTATTTCGATTTTTTCACCTTCTTGAATTCTTGGATTAACGTGTAAGATCTTAAATACTACTTCAGGATTGTCTGAATTACGGATTAAGGTAAGGTAATCTTTATTTGTTCCATTATTGAATTTTGGTTTGGGTGCAATCAGAGTTTTAGTTTTTATCACTTCTCCAGATATTGGACTTAGAACTTCATAATTTTCCAAATCGAGATTTTGATAAATATCAATAGCCAGTCCATGTTGATGTGCATAATATGGTGACGTTCCTATAGTGAAATGACTAGAAACAGGTATTGATACTTTCACATTTTCCATATCAATAATATTATAAAACTCAGATTCTGGCATTGAGATCAATAATTATAATCTATGAAGGCGTATAATGGAGAGTAGATTAGTAAGTGTTGAAAGATCTATTATATCAAGGTCATCCTTTTCTGGATTCCACCCGAATAGCATTTTTGCAGCTTTTTGATAATTTGCAATATAATATTTTATGATCCGAAGTTTTTCTTCATAATCTTCTACGAATTCTATTCGTGGCTTAAAACTATGAAATCCATGCTTAACGCGAGCAGATTCGGGATTAGCTCGTAAATTTTTTAACCAGTCTGAATTTTCGCCTCTAGCAGAAAAGATAGTGATAATATCATCGATCTTTCGGTACTCTAATGGTCTTTTTCTCATTTTTCCCGTTATTCTCCCTTTAGTTGTTAAAATTAAAAATATTCTTCCAAAACCAAGAAGGGGAAGTAAACCTATTTTGTAGAAAGGAAGTGTGAAATATTTATTCATTTTTTTAAATCTTTTTAATGTTTTCTTTCTTGTATTTTCATCTGATTTTAGAAGGTTATAAAGAATAGACCCCTCGCGAGGTAAAATCCCTGCATTTCTTTCATCTTCCAATTTCATCATCTCTTTTGATTTATTTTTTTATATGGTCAATAATATCTATCCTTAAAAATCTCATAAATAACTCTATATTCAAATTTATTTGTTTTTAATATTTCAAAGAACTCTGATTTTTTTAATCTTTTTTGTGAAATATTTTTTATCACTAAAGGAATTGGTTTCGAGATTTTTACCCACTCTACTTCTAAAATATATATTTTTTTAATTTTCTCATTTGAAAGTAGGCTTTGAGCAAGGTTTTTAAGATGATCTGTTTCACGCATGAGTTGGTGGGAAAATAAGATTACTCCTTCATTTTGCCCCTTTATATCCTCGAACTTTTTATATAAGGCTTTACATAAATCACAAAAATTAACATAATCGCCGGGATTCAGGGGATCAAACAATTTTACAAGGGCATTACAAATGGGACATGTGCAAAACAAACTATCTTTGGAATATCCAGAAAGATGGAAAAAGCTTGTTTTTGTGTCTTTAGATATTTTTTTCGTAAAGCTATCTTTCCAAAGTCCTTGCCCAAATATCAATACACAGAAATGATCATGAGTAATTCTTCCCAAAAATTATCACCATTTATTGAAATTATGATCCATTTTTCCTATTCCGTCTATTTTGATTTCTTCTCCTCTATAAAAAATCCATCCTTTAACATACAACAATAGTTCCTGATAATCAATATTTAAAAAAGGCCAAATTTTTTTTCGAGTAAAGTGTGAATAGATTGGAGTCACCTTTATCTCTAAGTTTGGTGATTGAATTAAAAATTCCTCCATAGGTTTTGCTGGATCATAATGAAAATTAGAGGGTGAAGGTAAATAAAAACCTCTTTCTTTATTCCAAAAATAATTATAATTATGGGCAATCCCCTCATCATACCTACAATCCATAACTATTCCTATTGTGGTTGGCGACCAGAAATGGAGCCAATGAGTGGTGGAGTGACCTGGTTGTACACCCCAATTATGTTCACAATATCCATATCCGTCAACCTGAATTTTATTGTTGCCAATTATTAAAGTGCCTTTCATCTCATTATTGATGAATTGAGTAATGAAATAATTTATATGCTTTGTATAAAGTCTATTTCTATGGATAGGTACGAGTGGGTGCTGTAGAAACTCTCCTTCGATGTCTTTTGTTTTAACTTCAATTTTCCAATAGTCTTCTGCTTTTCCTAAAAATTTCATAAATCCCCATTTCCCTTTTGCTAGTATATCAACCTTATTTCCAGATTTTGCTTGAAATTTTGTAAGATAATCTTCTGTCCACCTTTTTCCCTTGTTATAATCAATGATTTTGATTGAGATATAGCTTTTTGGAAACCCTTTTAATGCTAAAAATACATAATATATCTTTTGAGTAGGATCTAATCCTTCAAAATACCACCATTGTTTATATCGTTTATATGCCAATAATCCATGACGACGTATATTAATACTTTTATATCCCTCATCCTTCATATTAAATTCTTTAATTTTCAATCTGATTTATTGCTTTTGATTTAATTTTCTCTCTTTCATAATTTTTTTAATTAATGGATATAATTTATTTCCTATAAGTATTCGAATTGATAAAGATTTCTGAAAATGACTGAAACTAAATCTGATGTCTATCGTGAATTACAAGAACACCTTGATACCTTTGCAATTGGATTTCCTGCAACAAAATCGGGCGTTGAATTAAAAGTATTAAAGTATTTATTCTCTCCTGAAGAAGACTTAATTGCAACATATTTAAATTTTTCTTTCGAAG
>JBHLNT010000254.1:2833-5339 GCA_048941265.1 Promethearchaeota archaeon | reverse complement strand
AATTTGTCAGTTTCTCTTATCAAAAATCCACAATGCTTACATTTAGGAATTTTGGGTGTATCATCTGCTTTAGCAGATTCTTCAGCTTCAAGAAGATCCTCAGAAATAGGTTTTCCACAATGTGTGCAGAATTTACTGTTTTCCTTAACAGGATTCCCACAAAATTTACATGTAGGAGTTTGTGGTATATCTTCTGCTTTAGGTGGGATTTCTGGTTTAGGAGGAATTTCTGGTTTAGGAGGAATTTCTGGTTTAGGAGGAATTTCTGGTTTAGGAGGAATTTCTGGTTTAGGTGGTATCTCTGGTTTAGATGATGCATCCACTTTAAAAAATTTCATAGATTTTAGAAGATCATTAGAGGTCGGTCTTCCACATTTTGTGCAAAATTTTGCGTTTTCTTTTAATGGAGCTCCGCAATATTTACATTTAGGAATTTGAGGTGATTCTTTTGGTTTAGAAATTTCTTTAATTTCAGGTTCAGGAATCTCTTCAGTTTCATAATCAGATTCAAATATATATCGTGGTACGGGTCTCCCACAGTTAGAACATATTTCAGCCTTATCTTCTACTTCCCTTCCACAACCTTCGCAATAGAAAATCAATTTTTTTATCTCGTTATTTTGTTTTTAAAATACATCAGAAATTATAAATAGACAATAAATTCCATTGATATAAAATTAAGGTTTTTGAAAAATATTACCTAAAAGTTGAAAAAATAAAAAATATAATTTTATCTCTTACTTTAATAATATTTCTTTAATTTTTTCCGGAAGCATTAACCCGAAGTAAAATAATATGGAAGTCATCATCAAAATAAGTCTAGACGCAACATTAGTAATGACATCTGTAAACATAACATCCAATATCCCTCCTATTGATAAAGATATGAAAGCCGCCAAAAGAAATTTACCCTTTAATTTTATCTCGGGATTATCGGATCTTATGGATTCTCTTGCGAAAAGTATACCGGTTATTAATACCACAGAAATAAATATTATAAAAGTCAATTCGACATATAATGCCCATCTAATCAAAAAAGGTCCTGAAAATGTGCCTATTTGATGTATATCAGTAATTAAGTAATAAATTACTATTACCTCGAAAATTGCGCTTAAAACAGCAAAAATGATTAATATAACCTTACGCGTGTGTATTTTCATCGTTAACATATTAGTTATTGCAATTAACCAACATAAAATTGGAATTGGTACTACTATTACATTTGTAATGATGTACACTATTATCATAATCTGATTATTTACAGAGATATTAGTTAAGTTAATTATAAATTTACTGACATCTGGAATCCAAGGAAACGGCAAACAAATCCAAGCAATCCCAACTAAAAGCAATTCTCTTTTCCTATGTTCAAAATATTTTGAAAAGATCAAAACTCCCACTGTTATTGTTATAATCATAAATAATATCGTAAAGCTTCCTTGTAAAACATCTAAATAATCTACAGCCAAAACAATCCCCTTTTAATTTATTTTAGAATATAAAAGTAATAAATTTCTCTAATATAAAGCTTTCAATCAGTTTGAATTCTTTATTAATAAAATTAGTTTAGTTTTTATAAACAGCAAATCAACAAACTCAAGCATAAAGAAATTAACTTTTTAATTAAATATCACAAATAGATGTAGAAAATATATCAAGATAGATCACAGATTCAGTAAAATTATTATTAAAACAAAAAATTAAAATACGAATTTGCATAATATAATATTCAAGAGTATATGAAATGATAAAATTTCATAAAAAAAATATTATTATTTTATAAAATTAAGTGAAAAGTAGTATGGATGTGATAGATCTCAAAATTCTTGAAGAACTGAAACAAGATAGTCGAATAAGTTTTAATGAAATTGCCGAGAAAATAGGAAAAACTGAAGCAACAATTCGACGTCGTGTAAAAAAGCTTAAAGATGACGGAACAATTAAGAAGTTTACAATCACATATGAACTGAACTCTAAACCAAAAACACGAGCAACTGTGAAAATTGAACCTGATTTCAAAGATATTAAGCGAATTTTGAATGAATTAATCGATATTGAGGAAATTACTGATATTTGGAGGCTTTCTGGAGATTGTGGATTATTTATGAAGGTGGAAATTGAATCAATTGAAAAATTCAATCCTTTGATTGAAGAGCGATTAGCTCAGATAAAGGGAATTAAAATAGTGGAAACATGCTTTATAACGGACGTAATAAAATGATGGAAATAAGGAATCTGCAGAGAAGGTCCTCTGTATTCTTTTTTTTATTTCAATTTTTTCATAATACTAGAAAATTTGATAGTTATTTTGGTATACAAAATTAATAAAATCATCAACTTGTTCTTATGAATCACCATAAATTTTCAATTTAATGGAATTGTTAATAAGAATTTCTTTTTCCTTATTTAAACTAAGGAAAACTTCTCATTTTAAAACAATTACCTCATTCTTTAAAATTTTGCTTTATACTGCCTCTATTTCTTTTAAAAACACTATTTCACTATT
>JBHLNT010000254.1:0-2733 GCA_048941265.1 Promethearchaeota archaeon | reverse complement strand
TCGCTGTTCACATCATATAATTTGCGTTCTGGTGGTCCAGCAAAAAAAGGTATGAATTTTTTCACTTGATCTTGATAATAGGTGCTTTTCTCTCCTGCTAGTGCATCATTTTTATTCTCCCACAGAGTAAGAGCAAGAGCTTCATCTCTCTTTTCTGTGACTAGTAAGCAGCTAGCAATAAATCCATTCTGGTCTTTAGAAGCAGGGACTACACTTTCATCCCAAATCTTTCGGGTATCTTCTAGTGAAACATCTGGTTTTAATTTTACATAAGTTATGCGGGCAAACGCCATTTAATTAACCTCTTTTTGAATTTTGTTTGTAAATTGGATTTAGTTCCAAAAAAAAAAATTATAGTTAACTATTTAAACATTTACATTTGTGTGAACAATCCCCCATATATATAAAGGAACTATTTGAACTAAGTTTTATTGTTTTTATGAAAAATAATATCAATATCTATAAACAACTAATTATTTATGATTCTAATAATTAAATTTTTAGCATTTAAAAAGCAGGAGAATTAACATGGCTATAAAAAAAGGAGATATTATTAAAGTAGAGTACGAGGGTTCTCTAGAAGATGGTTCTATTTTTGATAGTACAAAACGTAATGGAGGAAATCCATTGAAATTTGAGGTTGGTAGTGGACAAATCATTAAAGGTTTTGATGATGCTGTAATAGGAAAAGAGGTAGGTGAAGAATTCTCTATTAAGCTTCAACCCTCAGAGGCATATGGTGATTATAATAAGGATTTAATACGCAAAATGCCAAAAAACCTCTTTCCAAAAGAAAAAGAGCCAAAATCAGGTATGATAATTCAAGTCATGGATGAAACCGGACACGTAATGTTAGCAGCAATAAAAGAAGTTTTAAGTGAGAAAGTAATTATAGATATGAATCATCCTTTAGCAGGAAAAGTGTTAAACTTTAAAATTAAAGTAATTGAGACTGGATGTGAACCTGATCCACCTCTTTCATGCGGTTGTGGCTGCGGTCATGACCATTAATATTAATTTTTTAAGATTTAGAAATAGAAAAAAAATCTTTTTTTCATTATTTTTTTTCACAACAATTAAAGAATTGTGAGATATCTTATTCTATAATGGATGATCTTCTTCAATTGCTTCAAGGTTCCATACATTTAGATATTTTATCCGCAATTTTTCCGCTAAACTTAGATCCATAACATGCATGGAGGCAAAAATCTGGTAAGGTTTTAAGGGATTTTGGAGTTTAAAAATAATTCTCTCTTTATCTGAAATATCATAATAAGTAGGCGTCTTATTATAAATATATCTCATCTCAAAATTGGGTCTTTCTACTGATAACTGATAAAGTTCTTCAAGAGACTGCTTAATTTTGGAAAATAACTGTGCATCATGAGATTTTTGTTCATTCGATAAAGGACGTCCATCATGTTCGAAACTCCATAAATATTTCAATCGCACACCCCTATCTAACGCGTCTTTATAGGGTTCAAAGAAGTCTTTACCATATGGGAGGATTTTTATAGTGTTTTCGTTAATAAAACTATTTACTAAAAGTTCATTTTTAGTATCATAACAAAATTTCTTATATAATGAAACAATTGATTGATACTCGAATGCAGTAGACCAAAATATCTTAAGAGGTTCTTTTTTGATGGAAGTTTCAGAATCATAGAGATTTGCTTCTATTAATTTTGCTTGCTGAACTAAAAATGCCTCCTTTCTTTTATTTTCCGCAGTCTGGTGATGAATTAGATTTTTTAATGCCTTGTTGAGCGAAATTGATCTGAATTTCTTAGGTCTTGATTCAATGATTTCGATCATACCTTTATCATGTAAATCATCTAAAACTTCATAAATCCTTCCGCTGGGAACATTAGATTCAGAAGATATATTTTTAGCAGTCAATCCGTCATATTTCGATGATTTTACTAATACTATAAAAGCATTAATTTCATAAGTAGATAGATTCGCATTAATCAAAAATTCTCTTAGATTGCTCAACAAATTATTTGACATCCCAATAATTTTATGCTTCATTAAACTTAAAATTAGTTGTGGAGGATTGACTTTCATTAGTTTTCGCATTTAATTCCTAAAGTTAAATGACTTAAAGATTATTAACATTAGTTGAGTAGAATAAAAAAACAATATGAGATATTAAGACTTTAAATTAAAGATGAACTTACTTTTTCCATTTTTTAGAGTTGTTCTCAATAATTTCTACTTTCCATTTATCTTCTTCTGGCTCGACTTCTTCTTGACAATTCCAACACCCTTCTTTTTTAATTACCTCTTCAAAACACTTCTGACAATAAATCGTATAACAATTGGGACAATAATAAATATGAGTTTCTTTAGAAATTTTCCCTCGATGGATAGTACAAATATGAACTTGATTGTAAAAAGTTACTATTCCATCACAGAGTCTTTTATTTGAAAAAAACCACAATATTCCTCCTATAATGAATACAATCGGAGTGATTATTGCAAAAGCTTCTGGAAGTTCCGATACTAAAGGTGGGTGATCTAGAAAACCACCACTATATAATAAAATAAAGGAGATCACCCAAAGATATCCTGTTTTACGGAGTACTCCCATAACTTGTTTAGTAAATTTAATAATCAGTATAAATACAAATAAATTTTCAATCAATGTTAATATAGTATTAAATGTGTTGAAAAGTTCAAAGATAAAAGTTCCATTTATTAATGCATAGAAAAAGTTAACTAGAGCTATGA
>JBHLNT010000253.1:0-5346 GCA_048941265.1 Promethearchaeota archaeon | reverse complement strand
AAAAGAAAGTTATCTTTTTTTATTTTTGATAATCTCGAAGATTTAAATGAAGCAGTATTAGAAATTAGAAAGAAGGGGATTGTCCCTAACATACTGGAGTTCATAGATAAAGTGGTCATAAAAGCGATTTATGAATATTTAGGAGGAGAGTTTTACGATTATCCTATTGGCTATGTTTTAATGGCAGAAGTGGATGGTGATAATGATTATGAAATTGAGCAAAATTTCTCGATTTTATTTGATATAGTGATTAAAAATAATCCCATTTTTCACAAGATTGCCGAAAATCCTGAAGAGAGAGATAAATTAGTTCAAGCAAGAAAATCAAATTTCCCTGCTTTATCGAGAATCAGGCCATCAGTATGCACCGAAGATTGTTCAATACCTCTAACAGAGTTCTGTAATGTAATCAAAAAAATAGAAAAAATCCCCGAGATAATAGGGGCATCTAATTTATTAGTAGGTATTGTATGTCATATGGAAGGAAATTTACATCCAAAATTTTTATTTAATGAAAATGATGAGCAAGATTTAGAGGATTTTCAAAAAGCTATGGATTATTTATATAAAGAAATAATAATTCCTTCTGGAGGGAGTATTACTGGAGAACATGGAATCGGAAAAATTAAAACCCCATATCTTCCATTAGAGCATAGGAAGAACGTGATTGATATTATGAGTCAGATAAAAAATTTATTAGATCCTAATTTAATCCTCAATCCTGGTATAGGAAAAGGGGATATCAGTACTCTCAAAAAAAGAAAAAATTTAAGAAAGTTAAAAAACCTTCCGGGAAAACTATTAAAACTTAGCTGTAATAGATGTGGATTTTGTAATTTATCTTGCCCCTCTAAGAGTTATTATAAATCAGAAGCTTACACTCCAAGAGGAAAATTAAGTATTTTAAATGGTTTAGTCTATGGAGATCTAAATTTTGAAAAAATAGAATTAATTAATGATATTCTCCATACATGTACTTTGTGTGGAGTATGTCTAACTATTTGTCCCGCGGGAGTTAATACAAATGAAATTTTTGAAAAAGCAAGAGAGATTCTGCATAGACAGGGCAAATACGCTTGAAATCCTTTTGCTACCTTATTCTATTAATTTTTAGTTCCAGACTTTTTATTTTATGAAAATATATTTCCTCATCTTATTTTATTTTTTCTAATATTAGAATTTCCTAAAACATTCTAAGATAATTTAGAATGCCCAAAATCTCTATATGAAATATAAGAAACTTTAAAAACAATGCTATATTCTATGAGACTAACTCTATAATTGAATTATAGAGGGTGAGAGTATGTCTCAAAAATTTGAGAAAAAGAAAAAGCAATCTAAAAAACCACAAAAAGAAGAGCCAAAAAAAGCTAAAAAATCATTATTAGAAAGAGAAGCTGAAGAACCTGAATATGATAGGGACGAAGACTTCTTTTAGTTGTATTTAAGCTCTTTTTAACTTAAATATATAAAAAAATTTTTTTTTTGTTTAACTCATATAATTTTGATTATTATATTATTATTTTACAAGTAAATTCTGTGAATATGAAGGAAATAAAAATAATATATAATGAAAGGATATACCAAAATTATTATGACCTTTTGGTCCATAAAATTACCGATGATAGTTCTAAAAAGCAATTCCTAGCTTTAAAAAATGACTGTATAATTCTTGTACAAGATGAAAACTTCTATTTTGACAATAAGGAAAGAGATTTTGTCGCAGTTTTAGATATTTTTAAATCAAGTATAACTTATAGAATTGATAAGAAAGTACATGGAATTTATATTTACCCTTCATCAGATTATAAATTCTATTTCTTAGACAAACAGCTCCCGATCGAATCCAGAGAGAAAGGTCTTAGACACATAACTCATATCATTCTCTTACGATATAATGAATGGAAAATATGCTATTCTAATAAGAATGTAGATATTTTGCCAAATCTCTTTAAGAACATAAAAATTGATGATTATATTATTAGACCAAACACTCTATTAACAATTGATGATAATAGAGAAATAAAGTTCATTGAGAATATTCAATCTATAGACATAATTGATAAATTTAAAACGAGTATTTTTTAATTTTTATTAAAATATTAAAAAAAAATATTAGAAATTAATTCCCTAATATCTCGTAATTAGGAGGTTGACATGCCTATCATCGGAAGTGCTTCTATAGGTGATAACATAGTCTCAATTTCATATCTAAACCCTTCGATATGACGATATTCTGCTAAAACTTTGCCAGCGCGGCTCATTGCTTCATTAAATTTACCTTTAACTGCTTCCTAAACGACTAATGATTTTATGCCTTCTTTAGTCGCTCTTATAGCCCCATCTATTACAACCTTTACGATAGATCCATCTGCAAGATACTTTTTAGTGATTTCAAGATATTTTTTAGCAACTTCCTCTACTTTATTAGGAGGAGCCCATATTGTACCTACTCTATAAACCATTCTATTTCACCCTAATTATTTATTTTACAAATTTTGCGATTAACATTAACGAATATTAGAGTTTTAACCAAGAATATATTAGAATTGTATTATTTAATTCCTTACTTTTATGTCTAATCTTCATAAAAAAATAAATAGAATGGGCTTAGTTTTAAAATCAAATCTAATTATTATTTGCAATAGCTAAAAAAATAGAATCGCTATGATATTTGAAAAGACTTCTTTTGGCAATATTACTATAGATGGGAAGAAATATAACCATGATGTTTATTTATTTGTTGATGGAACTCTTCAAGAAAGGGATAAATCCCATTCACCGCATATAAATGGTCATAGAACTCTTTCTGAATGGGAATTAGAACATCTCTTAGTAAATGATCCTGAAATTTTAATTATTGGAATGGGTCAATCCGGAGTTCTCCCTATGACAGATGGAGTTATTGATATGATAATGTCAATAAAAACTGAGAGAAATGTTCAAGTAATTCAAGGAAAAACTCCTGATATTCTCGACAAAACAAATCAAGCTTTAAAATCTGGCAAAAAAGTAGCTGGTGTGTTCCATACAACTTGTTAAATCATCATCTGATTTTTAATTTTTAAGTCAAAATTTTGATTTCTTTATTAAATATCGATTTATTGGCCTCTTTAGATTAGTTAATAATAGAATTCTTATAGAATATC
This sequence comes from Promethearchaeota archaeon, assembly GCA_048941265.1. Classification (GTDB taxonomy): domain Archaea; phylum Asgardarchaeota; class Lokiarchaeia; order Sigyniarchaeales; family SOKP01; genus LW40-45. The sequence continues at coordinate 2,197 of JBHLNT010000253.1, read as the reverse complement.
AAAAATTTAAGCTCTCTCATCATATAAATAGCAAAAAAATTTCCTTTTTTTTACCACCTTAAAAAGACAAATTAAAACATTTGTCCTTATAGCACAAAAATCAGTAAATTATTATGATTGATGAAAAAAAAGCTGAAAATAAAGCGGATTATGAAGAGGAAACAGAGGATCTTGCTGGAGAGGATGATGATGATGAGGAAGAAGATGAAGAAGAGGAATTTGGTATCCTAGATGATGACGAAGAAGAATTCAGACTCATTGATGATGATGAAAATTTTGATGATGATGAAGATTTTGAAGATAATAAATCAATTGAAGAGAAAAAAAGTATTTTTGTCCCAGTAATTCAGGGATCTGACGTGATCGAATTAAAAATAAATGGAGAACTATTACCTTTAAGGACAAAAGTATCTTTTGAAAAATTTTCACAGAAATTAATGCCACTTTTGCTTGAATTACAAAAGTTCATTGATTTAGAAAATCTTACACTTAAAAAAAAGACTAAAAATCGATCATCTCGAGTTTTTTCAGAACCGTGGGATAAGGACTCTCTTTATTCATTTTGGAGTGCTTTAAATGAAAAGCAAAAGAAGTTTGTTAAAATTGTTTATGAAAATGAGAAAATTTCGCGTGATAATTTAATTAAAGATTTAATTAAAGAAAATGTGTTAATTAAAGACGATTCAAAACTGAAAAATAATCTTGCTGGACTTTCAGCAGGTTTATCTAGAAAATGGAATAATCTTAAACTGGAGCCTCTATGGAATATAATAAAAAACAAATATGTAATGAATCAAAAACCTCTAAAGGTATTAATTGATTTTTTCGACAACCTTGAGGAATAACAATTTTAATTATTTTATTTGTAAAAAATATCTTTTTGAATATTTTTCTGTAAATCTAAATTTACATTTAAAAACAGAGCTCGCCATCGGTTTCAAAACAATCAAAAAGAGAATCCAAATGATCGATATAATTTATCATTGAACTATACCATTTATCTAATAAAGATTTAAATTGAGCTTTTATAAAGTCAACATCTCTCGCGCTATATACATAAAGATAGCCCCTTCTGTTAGAATGTTTAAATCCTTTCATTTCTTCATAAGCTTTTAATGACATAGACTCCCTTTTAATAAGATTAAGTTCGGTTAAATTTTGAAGAACTCTCTGAATTGAACTTCTATCCATTTTAAAGAACTCAAATAATTCTGAAGTCCCTGTGTGGGAATGTTTTATTAAATACGAGAGCACATTAGATTCTAATTCATTTAAACCTAAAATACATCTAAATAATTCTTTACTTTTAAAAACCCCTTTTTTATTCAAAATAGATTCGTCAATTTCCTCTATTTCTTCTATCTCTTTTAATTTCTTAGTAATTATTTCCAGCCCTCATCACCTTAAGAAATAATAAATTAATAAGTATAACCCAAATTCTAGTGGTTATAATCTTTAAGCCTTTCAAGAAAGACTTTTAAGTTATCATAATTCATAGCCCCTACAACCTTATTAAGTATTTGACCCCTTCTAATAAAAAGCGTTGTCGGAACGCCAGATATCCTATATTGCTGGGCTATAATCGGTGTTTCATCGACATTGACTTTCACAAAAATAAATTCATTTTGATATTCTTGTTGAAGTTGTTTAAAGGTTGGTGCAAAAGCTTTACATGGTCCACACCAAACCGCCCAAAAATCAATTATGATAATTTTATCGTAGTCATTTAATATTTTATTAAATTCCTCAGTACTATGAATTTCAATTATATCTTTTGGTAATGCACTTAGTTTGATTAGCATTTCTGCTTTCTTTAATCGAATTTTTTCTAGTTCATGATCGGACATTTTAGGTATACAAAGATGTGAATTATATTTGCATGACTTTTCCTAATTATCATAACTATCTAATGAATTTAAATCTCTTTATTATGAAAAAAATTTATACCATTAGAACGAAAATAGAAAATTTCGCAATTAAAAATAGCAATTATTTACTTTTTAAATAATAATTCCTCAATATATTATCAAAAAGTGAAAGTTTAACTTTCTTAATTATATATTAATGAGATTTTTATATATCTTTCCTAAATCTTATGGTTTTTTTATTTCAATTGGATAGTGGAAATTTAACTATGAATTTACTTCCCTTTGTATAATCACCATCAATTCTATCCTCAATAAATATCTTGCCTTTA
>JBHLNT010000061.1:0-23183 GCA_048941265.1 Promethearchaeota archaeon | reverse complement strand
ATCTCAAATAATGTCGGTTTACCGACCATCGATAATTCAATTAAAAAAAATAAAAAGTTAAATACTCAATTAAAAAATAAAGAAAAAATTCTAGTTTTTTTTAAATACGTTTAGTAGATCTACTTTTTAACATATAAACAAGACTTTCCTCATCAAGTTCTTCATACATTTTTAATTCTTCTGTTAAAAAATCTCTCAAAGCAATTCTAATTGCTTCTGATCGAGAAGGATAGATCCCTAAATCATTTAAAATTTTAATAGCTGATAAGTATTTTTCGGGCAAATTTATGGTAATTATCTTCATTTGAACATCATCTTTAATGTATTTATTAAGGTATAATTAACATATTTTGTCGGATAATTTATAAAAAGACATTATTAAGCCCTTAATTCTATTAATGGCTTAATTTTAGACGAATATTAATTTTAGGTTGCTATGTGATGATAAAGTAATTCTATACTAAAAGTCAGATTAGCTAAATAAAAAATAGATTATTAAAAATAGTGATTAATAAGACTTATTAAAAGATTTAACATGGATTACCAATGAAAATGACGATTTATAGAGATCCGCATGGCTAACTTCTTTAATATCCTTCATAAATTTAAGATTATAATCCTCTTCTTTCTTTATGTATGTTATATCTTTAGTCAGATGTTCATTATCCAAAACAGCATCAATTTTCAGAATATTCTTTTTTAACTTTCCAGGAATTTGGGGCATCATATTAAAAGTGAATAAAAGATCAGGCTCAGTTCCCTTATTATCTAAAACAAATAATATATTTGGTTCGAGAATCGCGATAAAGCTCTCTAAGGTGTAAAATAAATCATCAACTTGTACAGTTAAATTAAGGGAATCTCCATCGATTTCAAAACTGCTGCAATCGCTTACGTGAGGAAATAAGAATTTTTCTTTTCCCCGGAAAGCTAAACTCATCTCGTTAGCATTTAAATAATCTTTGAAAACAGGGTCATCTTTCCCAATCACAAGTTCGTCTTTAATGGGATTGCTTTTAACGTACACAATTAAGGATCCTGCCATAACCAAATTGATTTTTTGATAATAAATTTTAAAATTTGGATTATAAGGTAAATTAATTACATCTCTGCTTCCCCCCAATCCCATCTGAGCAAGTAAATTAGTTGGAATTTGACTTGTTAAAGTGAAAAGTAAAAAACTTCTAAAATCTTCCAATTCAATAAAACTAGTAAAATTTGTAAAGTTTTGCTTCACCTTTAAAATTTTAGCTTTTAAATCTTCAGACATTTTTTTTATCTCAATTTATTTTTGATTTCTACTATTCCAATTTAAAATATAAAAAATTAATGAAATTTATTCTAAATACTTATCTAAAAATTTTTTTAGGGAATCATGTACATCTCGGGTGATATGGTGCTCTATTTCACAGGCCAAATCTTCTATTACAGCAGTATCTTGAATTTTTAACACTTTTTCAAAAAATCTTCGTAAAAGTGAATGAGTTTCACTTAAATGAGATGCGATTTCCTTTCCTTTCTCAGTCAATCTAATGGATTTTCTTCTCTCCCATTTTATTAAATCATTATCTTTCAATTTTATAAGCATTCCAGAAACACTGGCAGGTTTTACATTTAATTGTTCTGCAAGTTCTTTATTGGAAACCCAACCTCCTCTTTTTCTACGAGAAATATTGTAAATTTCGTCTAAATATCTCTGATAACTCTCCGGAACATCTTCAAGTGGATTTTCTTCAAGGTCAACTTTTCCCATTTTCATTCAAATTATTAAAATGTGCTGACTTTATTTAATATTTCTTGTATAATTTATAACCCCTATAATTCTTAAAAATTTAAGTAAACTCAAGCAGCACTCCATTCTTTTAGAATTCATTCCCTAAAAAAATGATAATTTAAATATTAGATTAAGTATTTCTCTATATAATAATGTGTTACCCTATTTAAAAAGGAAATTATGATGAGAATAACAGACTTAGATCAATTAGAAATTATTCACGGTACTTTTACCCTCATTTTTATCATCATCTCTTTATTAGTGGGAATTCGTATTTTATTGAAATATTTTTCCTACCGAAAAAAAGAAATGTTAACCGTAGGTTTGACATGGATATTTATGAGTAGCGGATGGTGGGGCTCAGCTTTTAGCTTTTTATCTATAATATTAGTTCAACAGACACTCAATCCAGTGATATATATTTTTATTGGCAATGCATTCATTCCTATCGCAGTACTTTGCTGGATATACTCGTTTACAGAACTCGCATATCCCCATTTAAAAAAAAAGCTCTTAATTGTATTTCTTATAATATATCTCCCTTATGAAGTATATATTATATATTATTTAATAATAGATCCATCATCGATTGCCATTATTGTCGGCACCTTTTATGCGCAACCTACATTAATTATTATGATCTTCCAAGTTCTCGCTGTTTTAGTAGCTTTTATTACTGGAATTATCTTTTCTAGAAATTCTATGAAGGCAGATGACGCAAAAGTATCATTGAAGGGAAAGATTCTTATGTTGGCGTTTATCACTTTTACAATAGGCGCATTTATGGATGCTGTTATTCCTTTAACTCCATTTACATTGATTATCGTTAGATTAATCTTAATATCAAGTGCTATATTCTATTTATTTGGTTTTCTTTTACCCGATAAAATCGCGGAATTACTACTCGGTAATTAGATAGCTATTATTTTTTTTATCTATATAGTATATTTGTATAGAGAAAGTAAATATAAATAGAAGTGAAATTATATATATAATTTAAAAAATAATTAGATTATTGGTTATGATTTTATGGGGTTAGAATCTTTAAGTCAAGTTGAATTGATACAAGTAACTTTTAGTCTAATCTTTGTAGTAATTTCATTAATAGTAGGATTGAAAATACTTTTAAAGTATTTTAAACTGAAAAATAAAGTGCTTATCACCGTTGGACTTACCTGGATTTTTCTTAGTTCGCCATGGTGGGGAAATGCAATCTCTTTTTTCATATATATGTTTATTGAACAAGAGATTGATCTCTTTTGGGATTTATTTTTAGGAAATATTTTTATACCCGTAGCTGTAGTATTATGGGTTTATTCTTTTTCTGAACTTGTTTATCCACAATTGAAACGAAAATTATTAACAATATACTTAATAATTTCTATACCTTATGAGATTCTTTTAATTATGTTCTTCTTTATTGATATAGAAATTATTGGGAGTAAAACAGCGAGATTTAATACAGAGCACAATCTATATCCTTTTAGCTACCAAATTCTGGCAATTTTAACAGCACTTATAACAGGCATCCTCCTCGCTAGAGAATCACTTAGGTCAGAGGATAAAAGAATCCAATTGAAAGGTAAATTTTTACTCTTAGGTTTCACTTCTTTTACCGTTGCAGCAATATTCGATGCAGCTATTCCAATGGATCCGATTTTATTAGCAATTATCAGAACCGTATTAATAATGAGTGCTTTTGAATACTACTTAGGATTTCTTTTACCGGATTGGATTGCAGATCGATTAATTAAGTCTTAAAAAATTTTTTTATTTGTTTACTTTATTTTTTCTTAAATAAAAAAATTCGAAGAACTTTATTTTGGTGAAAGAACTATAAAACGACTTCCAGGTACTTTGTTTTTAGTAGTGGGAAACTCAGGTTCGGGAAAAGACTCAATAATATCTGGTGTAGTTGATAAATATCCGGCAAATTTAAGGGAAATTTACGTTCCAAAAAGATATATTACAAGACCCTCCTCCGAATTTGAATCCAATATTTATCTTACCTCTGAAACTTTTAAAAAAATGATACGGCGGGGCAAATTCGCTATAAAATGGCATATCTATGGATTAGACTATGGAGTTCCAATCGAAATAGATGAGTGGCTTAAGAAAGGGCATCCTGTTGTAGTAAATGTAAGCAGAACTATAATTGATGAAGCCCGTAACGCATATAAGAACTTAAAAGTAATTTTTATCGAAGTTCCTTTTGAGAAAATTGTAAAGAGAATTAAAGAGAGAGGAAGGGAATCGGAAGAAAGATTGAAAGAACGGATTGAAAGAGCAAGAACCCATCAAAAATTACCTGATGCCGATTTTGTAGTGGATAATTCAGGTAATTTAGAAGATGCTATTGAACAATTTTTAAACTATTTAATAGGAGTTGTAAATAAGAATTAAGAAAATTTAGATAAAATTTTTTTAATAATATGCATTATAATTAATAGTTTCTTAGAAAGAATACTGTTATTATGGCCTCGGTAGTACAGTGGTTAGAGTTCTGGTTTTTAAGCCAAAACGCCTAATATTGAGGACTGTGAATCCTTAGAGGGGGGTTCAATTCCCCCCCGAGGCCCTCTTTATTATTATCATCATGTTTTAGGTTTTAATGATTTTACTGTTAAAAATGAAAAATTAAAATCTATATGACAATTTTCATATACAACTTGGCATAATGTTATTAAAGGTATAAGTAAAGTATAACGCCCTATGTTAAATGAAGATAAAATTAGAGATGTACCAGGGTGGGAAAAAAATGCTCCCGTACCTATTTGTATGGGAGGTGATTTTCGAGCGCTAACTTTTTGTTGTAAACCAGGACATTCATTGACTTATGCCTTTAAATGTAAAAGGGATGAAACTTTAAGAGAATTAGGGATTTCACCGGAAAGATTTATGGAAATAAAAGAAAAATTTTCCAAAGAAAATGATTGGGATTCTGATTTTGTGTGTTTTGGATCGCTTTCTTATTGTTGTATGAGACGTGGTGGATGTCCTAATAGGGATTATGCTCTATCATTAAGATATCCTGATAAATCTAATCAAGAAATGATGAGAATATATTTTCAAAAGAAAAAAGAATTAGCTAAAATAATTTTAAAAGCTATTCAAGATTCCGAGGGTAAAAAGAAAGTAAAACCACTCTTAGATTTATTCTGAAAAATTCCCTTTATATTTCAAAAAAGTGTCTCTCCTTTTTTTTAATAATTTGTAGGTATTAATTCCTATATTAAGGATGATATAAATTTCATATTAAAAAGAATATAATAAAGGTGAATGTTTGCGATAAGCCATAATCATATTATATTGAGAACATATATTCAGACGATTATTATCAGTGATTCGGGATACCTATCGAATGTTTGAATGTGAAGGTAAAAAAATATCTCGAAATATCAAAATCCGAATTCATTGATGAGAAATCTTTAAATTTAATATGTAATTGTTAATCTGAATTAAAAAACATGAAGATCTAAAATGGGTTAAAGCTTACGTAAATGTTGATATTTACGCTTAAAATAAATCCATAAATTAAAATTATAGTATTTTTACTAATAAAATACAGAAAAAAAAGGAACGCCTAATTATTATTGGAGTATAAATAATGGAAGAGAAGAAATTAGAATTATTAATAGACGGTCTCTGGATTCTTGAAAGTTCTTCCCGAATATGTATTTTTGAGGAAAACTATGTTGATTTTATAAAAGAAGGAAAATCTACAGACATGGTTAGTTCTTTTTTAGCGGCTTTATTAACTTTTGCCGATGAAACATTTATTGATGAGATTCAATTCATTAAATTTTCTAATCGCAAAATATTATTTAAGTTTTCTCAGTATCTACTGTTTGTATTTGCTATAAACGATAAGGATAATAATAAAGATTTTCAAATAAAGGCAATTTGTAATATAATTATTAATAGATTTAATGAAAAATTTGTTAACATTTTCGAAAATAACAATTGGAATGGAAATATCTCTATTTTTGAAAGTTTTTCGGAGGATTTAAGAGAAATTATTAATAGAGAACCATTAAAAATTAAAATATTCGAATTATTTGATATAAAGGAACATTTTAAAAAAATTGAAAGTTATATCAAAAAGAAAAGAGGTTATATTGTAAAAAATAAAGAAAAGATAGAAAAATTTCTGAATGATCTAAAACTTCGACTGAATTTAATAAGAAATATTAAGCCCTATGATGAAAATTATAAAGTATATAATAGATTTTTGATTTAGAATCCATTTCTTGGAAAATATGGTGAAACTAAATATTTAAAATAAACTTCATTGGCTTCTTCTCTCTTTACTAAAAATATTAAGATTTACCTAATTATGAGAAATAGACAAATATACCCCTTTTATTCTTCGTCTAAATTAAATAGTTAAGGATTAATATTATTTAATTATATTTGAGATTAAAACCTCTTTATTATTTCATTTTATTTTAATAATTTGAAATGCTAATCATACTACAGGTGCATATTGGTTCATTTTTGTCGGATGACAAAAACGAAAAAGTTTTTATATGCCAAAGATGTATTATAAATTGATGATTTTAGAGGAAGTGGAGGTTCATCCCTATAGAGATGATATTTATATTAACAATATCATTACTCCCCATGATCTTATAAAAGAAAAAGATAAAAAAATTATCAACCGTATTCTTTTAAGAGAGATAGCTCTAAAGGAATTGGAGACCATAATTTAAAGGATTTAAAAAAAATAGATTTAAATATTTATCTCGCTTAGTTCTGCCTTTTTTTTTTTGTTAATTTTAGTGAATATTAGCGCTGTAATAAAAGAAAAAATAAATTAGATTAATATATCTCTTATAAATCTAAGTATAACATTTCCACCCATTATTATACATAAGCCGAAAAAGGTGATTAATAAAAATATTATTTCAATGAATAAATTTTTGTTTTTCTGTTTATTGTTTATCTCTGATAGTTCATATCTTAGCTTAAAATCATATATAGCAAAAACTCATATAATTATGGAGAAATCAATAAATTTCCTAGGTAATTCAATCAACTTTTATATCTTTATGCTCCTCATCGAGTTTTTTCAATTTAATTTCTAGAATCCCATTCTGAAGTCTTGCTTTAGCATAATCAGAATTGATAGGCATAGGTAATTCAATTTCTTTATAATATTTTATAGATAGGCTGTCTTCTTTGGTTGAAATTGTTAAAGAACGAGAAGTCGCTTTTATTTCTACATCTTCTTTTGTTGCACCTGGAATTTCTGCTATAATTATTAATTGATCATTCTCTTCATCGACTTCAACTAAGGGTTCTCTTGTTGATTTTACTTTTGCTTTTCCAGAATAAGGTTCAGGCTTAACATTTCCAAAAGAATCTACTATCGGGTTCCCGTCAGGTCCAAACTTTAAATTGAATCCAGCGATGTAGGGACCTGCTCCCCACGGAAATTTATCTTTGTTTTCCATCAAATATTTTCTCATATCTTCAGGGCTAAGATTCTGAAATTCTGGCGGTAAGCTCTTTAAAAGCTTTTCAAACACATCTTTAAAGATGGTTTTAAACTGCTTGGATTTAAAGAGTTTTTCTGGATCAGTGAAAAATTTAAAAAAATCAAAGGGACTATCAATATCGTCTCTATCCTCATCATCTTCTTCATTCTTTTTAGGCATGATATGATCAACTCAAACTACTCACAATATTTTAGTTTATCACAATATTAATTAAATTTAATAGTGAGAATTATGAATAAATTCATAATAGCTAAAATTGTTTAGGTTTATAGATTTTATAAATTTTATTCCAATTAAACATAATTGCTGATAAATTAAAAATATTAAAATATGGAGATATAAAAATGTATTCTGAACTATCAGATGATGATAAACAAATGTATTTAGAAGTTTTACGAGAAGCACCTATGATGCCGTTCAGTAACTTCGTTAGTCGAGGGGATATTCCCGACAAAATCGACATTGCTAGACCAAGGAATTTTATTGATCGAGAAGTTTATAGGTTAGTACGCCAAACGTATAGAGATCGCTCAAGTAGATTAATTCCGATTTTAGGCTCAGCAGGAACTGGAAAAACACATGCTTACCATTCGTTTAAAGATAAAGAAAGGGAAAATAGAAAAAAATTAGAACTTTCAACTGATTCTGAAGAAATCGAAATATCTCAAATTGAGCCTGTTGATTGGACTATCGTCTATGTGCCAAGCCCGCCTGCAAGTATAAGAGTATTACTGCATGTTTACACGTGTATTATAGAAGAGGTTGGGCCCGAAATTCTGAATGATGTTTCAATGAAGCTAGTTGAGAAATGGGGCGGAGGCAAAAAAGGCCTATTTCAAAAACCTAAAATTGATGAAGTAATACAAATGGGGATTAGAGAATTTCCAGGGGTGTTTGCTGATTGCGTTAAAGCTCTTGTTACTTATCAGTTAGATAAAAATAAAAAAGCTTTAGCTGAACGATGGCTTTTGGGAGAAGATTTGGAACCTGAGGAATTAAGTGATTTAGGTATAAATTCTGTGGTGGAAGATGATGACGTATGTCTTGCTTTAATTAAAATCATCACCGAAAATTTAGATAGAGTTCTCATTCTTTATTTTGATGAACTTGAATCTCCCTACAGAATGCACGGAGAAGCTGCTGAAAGGAAGTTTCTCGAAATATTAAAAAGATTATATAATGAGATTAAAGGTTTAGTCATAAGTATTGCTGTTTTAAAGGAAGTATGGCCCCGAATTCTAGAAATCGCAGATCCTCCCTTACGATCACGTATGGAACCAGAGCAAGATATAAAACCTTTTAGTTTAAATGATTTAAAAATCTTCTTTTCAAAAAGTATGGAGAGCTTTTGGGATGAAAATAATTTAAATCCTCCTTTATATCCTCTTTTCCCTCTTAATGAAAAATTAATAGAAATGATTTATGATAAAACAAAAGGCAATCCAAGAAATTCGATTAAACTATGTAGAAGATTTATCGATAAAGTAGTTATGGAAGAAATGACTGTTGATGAGTTATTAGAAGCAGGAGTAGAGATTGTTGCAACTGTCAAACCCCCCTCAGAATTAGAAGAGGTAATAGATTTTTCTAAACCAAGGGATGTAATAAGAAAGAAAATTGAAGAGATTTTAGCTGAAGAAGAATATACAATAGATGTAAATCCGGCATCTGTAGCAGGAGCGGCACTAAAATGTATTAATATGATCGGAGAAAGTAAAGGTAAGGAATTCAAAACTCAAATGGAATTTAAATTTTTGTTAGGGAAAAGGACCCAAACATTAGCAGCCTCAATTGAGACGGGGGGAAAAAAATGGGGTTTGGAAATACCCTCAATCAAAACTTTTGATAGAAGTGCTGGAGTAGCGGGTTATTATGCAGCTAAGAGGTTAAAAGATGCAATTGGAGAAAATGCGATTAGCGAGGCCATTTTAATAGTGCCCCAGGGTACGGGAGGTGCCAAATATGAGATGATGTTACAAAATACTCCTCAAATTCATAAAGTAGAAATAAATAATGAAATTGGAGAAAAACTCATTGCTAACGCTTTAACTTATCCCACAGAAGAAGGTTGGAATATAATTAAAATAATATTTCCCGATATCGGAGAGTATGAACCTCCTGCTGTTGAAGCGGCACCCTCGGATGCACCCCCATCAGATACTTAAAAAGCTTGAGAACGAACTTGAATTTCTTTTTCTTAAAATTATGGGTTTAATATGAATAAATTAGAATGTTAGACCAAAAGATTCAATTTAATAAATAGAGTAATAACTTAAATCATAATTAAATTTTTTTTAAAAATTTTATAATTTCTTTGTTAAGATTGTTCAATTCTTCTGCTTTCCGAGCTGCTCGTGTGCAAATTTTATTTAATTCATCAAAAATTTTTGCTAATTCATCATCTTCAATAGAATTTGCCAAATTAAAATTTTTTTCGATTAAAGGACTAACCCTTTCATATACATTAATCTTTTGGACCTCAATATCGTTCAGACCTTTTCTTATTGCCTTATTCATCGCATCAAGAGTTTTTAAAATATCGGGTAAATTTGCCACATTTTCAGCCCTTTTCCTTAAGAATTCTACTATTTCTGTTTCTTGTATCTTTTCAGCTAAGTCAGCTGCTTTCAAATAACTTTTTTTAGCTTTTTTAAACAATCCATTATCATAATATCCAGAAGCTTGTTTTATTTCTTGAGAGAGTTTATCTGGTATTTTCTCTCCTAAATCTATTAATTCCCTGGCTTCTTGGAGTTTTCCTTCATCAAGCATTATTTTCGTTTTCTCATTTATAGCCTCCTTAATAATTTTAGGTTTCTCTAGTTTTTCTAATAAGCTTAAAAAAGAGTTTAAATTCGTTTTGAGTAATAACTGCATCTCTTTTTTATCATTAGAAAAATTTTGAACAATCTGTTCTTCAATCTTTTCAAGTTGACTTTTTAAAGCGACCAAATCCTCGTCTTCATCTATTACAAAGCCAAGGTATAGATTATTTTTATTTATAGATTCAGCGTTGACCTCACTTGAAAAAAATCTAATATCATCTATACTCGCTGTAGCATCAGATATATCCTTTTTACGATGTTTATCAGCAAATTCCTTTAACACTTGAGGAGTTACTTTACTTTCGCTAAGATAGTAATCTGCTAGTATATTGGGTCCAAAAGACTTATCTATCTCATAGAGAAATATACCAGAGGGCAATTTTTTTATTCACCACTATATTATTCCTAAATTAACTTAATATTTGAGAGTTAATAAGTACTTCATTTTAAAAATCAATTTGATACTACTAAATAATTATGGTGATATCTATGAAATATAGATAAGTTGCATTTCTATTAACTGTTTATTAATAATTTTTAAATGTTTAATTAAAAACTAGTAAACCTATGACCTTAATCGAAGATACTTATTGCGAGGCATTTGAGGGGCTCTGTGTACAATTAATGGTGACAGCACAAGATGCCAAATTTTTAAATAGAGCTGCAAATGCATTTACGGCCTTACCATCAACTGTATTCGGAGATGCCGAAGGCGGCATTGTGAGATGGTTATCTCAAGAAGAGACGCTTGATGGGAGATTGGGAGCAGTAGTTCAGCTCTGGGTAACGGGAACAGGTAAAAAGTCAACCTCGAAATTTTACGAACAATTAGGGAGAAGAATGCGACAGGGAATTCTTGTTGTACCAACCACGACTGTATTCGACTATTATCCCAAAGAAATCGAAACTAAGTTCAATATGATGGACAATGTGGGTCATTGCGGAGATGGGTACGAATGGATTATCCAGAAATATAACAGAAAACTCATCAATGTTCCGATAATGATGGGATATGATTTTCTAATTGATGAAGAACTATCATATGCTCCTGGAGTTATGGGTGGTAATCTATGGCTTTTTTGCAATTCTGTGGATTCAGGAATTAAAGTGGGAAGAGAAGCTGTAAAAATTATTGGTGAACTTGATAATGTTTGCACAACTTTTGATGTGTGTTCCGCTGGATCGAAGCCTGTACCGCCTGATGCGAAATATCCCGAAATAGGACCATCCACTAATCATCCATTTTGTCCTACTTTAAAAGATAGATTATCGCCAGAAGAGTATGAAGTACCAGAGGGTGTGAAATCTATTCCTGAGATCGTATTTAATGCCATTGACGTAGACACAATAAAAGAAACTATGCAAAAAACAATAGAGGGGATAATTGGAATGGATGGTTTGATTAAAGTATCTGCAGGCAATTATGGAGGGAAATTAGGTAAATTCCAGATTCATTTGAGAGAACTAGGACTTAAGGAAAGTTATTTTACTTAATTTTTTTCAATCTCTACACATAACTATCCTATTTGATGAATTAGTCTTTAATTTCTTCTAAAACTCAAAAAAATAGGAAAATTTACCAATTCTTCTAAAAATATTAAATAGACGAATTTATATACATATTTTGTATTATAAAATAGTTATTCGGTTATTAGGTATATAAATATTTAATTTTAAAAGGAGTGAGATCATTTGACTTATTTTAAGTTAGTTATGGGATTAGATTGTGGAGTGGACAAATCTGTTTGCCAATTGGGATACCCTGAAAATTGTTTTAATTGTTTATCAAAAAAATTTAGCGATGCTAATTTCTTAATGGATATAATGGAAGTTATTGAGCAACAAACACAAAAAAAAAGAAATGAAATATTGTATAAGCATATTTGGAGGAAGTATCAAGATATTTCAACTATAAGACATTTAATTATTCTCACTACAGCAGGTTTACCAGCATTTAATATGGCTATCGGTGATTTACCTATAGATGCTACTTTAATTTCTGGTTTTATCCAAGCAAATGTTTCATTCTCATCCGAAGAATTAACATTATTAGATAGAATTAATCCAGAAAAAAAGTTTTATGAGTTTGAATATAAAAATTTTTATCTCCTCTTGTGTAATGGAAACTTATGCAGAATTTGTTTAATTCTTGATAAAAAAGCTTCGTCTAATCTAAGAGAATTGCTTTCAAATTTTATTGATATTTTTGAAGATAATTATAATGCAGAACTTCAGGAATTTGAGAATACAGGTGATTTAGAAATATTAGATCAGGTTAAAAATTTAGTGCGAAAATCTTTTGATATTATTATGACTTATCCCCTTACGCTCTCTTCTCAAATACCCCCAAATATTATTGACAATTTTTCTATAGTTCAAAAAGCTATATACGAATGTGCTAAAGATTTGTTAAAAGAAGATATCTATTTCTTTATATCACATCTTATAACAACAACTGCAAATCTATTAGGAGTAATAACAGATGAAGAAATCCTTTGGTACATATATCAGATGATTAGAGCAAATATTATAATTTGGCAAAATATGAAAGATAAAAGACAAGAGTTTGAATCTACAAAGCAAAAAGAAGAAGAAAGGGAGCATATATTTCAAAATTTTATGGACATGAAGAATCTTGAGGATATTATTTTCGAATGTCATGATATGAGCATTGAGGATGCTCATAACAAAATTAACACTTCAATGAAAAAAGGTGAAATTTCGGAAAAAAATGCTGCTTATCAAGAAGCGCTATTTGAATATCAAAAAGCACTTAATTATGCAAAAGAATTCAATATGGAAATGAAGATTAATGAAATCTCGAATAAGATTTTAGATATTATAAAACTAAACAAGGAAGTTGAACTAAATTTTGCTTTAGAGCAAGTAAACAAATCAGAAAAAAGAAGAGATTACGTAATTGCACTAAAATATTTATTTCAAATTAAAAATATTATATCTGCTGAAAGTAAAGAGGGGAATCATGATAAACAACTTCAGAAAATTGAGAATAGAATAGATAGAATTCAGAATTACATACAAAAAATAAACGAAAAATAGGAAGTCTTAGAAGTATTTTTTAAAATTCTGTTCTATACCAAACATAAGTGTTACAAGCCCTCTCTTTTAGGGAATTCAGTTCTCGCATACATTCCGGGATATGCTTTTGCAAAAATTTGAACGATTTGCTCTATGGGTAGCTCTGAATATGTGCCATAATCTTTAACATATTCCACAAAAAGATTTCCTTCTTTATCGTGAGATTCAAAAAGAGCATCATTTTTCCCATCAAATTCTATAAGTGGTAAAAATCCTGCTTTTAAGGCAGTATTTTTATCAAATACAGGTGTTAACTTTAACCATGTCCCATTTAATAATACTTCCGAAATACCATGGCAATGAAATACATCCGTTTGCATCATTTCGACTATTTTAGGACTGATTTTGTGATTTATTATATCTACCATCCTAATACGTGCTGGAATGCCTACTGCTCTGGCAAAAGCAGATAATAAGACAGCCTTTGACATACAAAAACCATTTTTTCTTCTTAAAGTCACTGAAGCTTTAAGATTGGCTTTAATTTTAGGATTATATGTATACATATTGTATTTGATGTTATCTCTTGTCCAATAGAAAAGAGCAATCATCTTTTCTTTATTGGTTTTTAAACCATCAGTAATTTCATGTGCTTTTTTCCTAACTTTTTCTCTATTAAAATCCAAAAATTCAGTCGGTTGCAGGTATTTGTCTAAATCAGCCATGAGTAAGAAAAATAAATAGAGTTTTAAAATTTTTTTCTTAAAAAAATAACATAAAAAATTAAAATTAAAATTTTATATTAATTTCCCATTATCATCTAATTTCACAGAACCATTGAGAAACATTCTATACATTTCATATTTCTCTCGAAAAACTTTATCAATTTCATCCAATGGTAAGTCAGCATGGACTCCCCGGTCTCCAACATATTCCCCAAATTTTTTGCCGTTAATATCATAAGGGGGAAAAACTGCATCATTATTACCATCAAATTCTACCATCGGTAAAAAGCCCCCTCTTATGGCAGTGTCTTGATCAAACGATGGAGTTAATTTTACCCATTTATTATCAAGAAAGAACTCAGAGAACCCATGATAAAACATGACGTCCGTGCCCATGAAATCGATTACCTTTTGAGAAACTAAATGATTAATTAAATCAACTAGATGTATCCTAGCAGGAATTCCAACAGCTCTGGCTAAGGTGGATAATAATATACTTTTTGAAACGCAAAATCCTTGACGCTTTTGCATAACTTTGCTTGCTTTAAAGTTGTTGACAATAATTGGGACGAATAATTGCATATTATATTTGATAGTATCCCTAACCCAATAAAACAATGCTTTTGCTTTTTCCTTATCAGAATCAAAATTTTCAGTAATATCTAAAGCTCTTTGCTTAACTTTAGATTTATTAAAATCGAAGAATTTAGTCGGTTGCAAATATATCTCCATATTTTCCATATCGTAGAAAATATGGATTATTTTTTAATTTTTTCTTTTATAATTGAAATCTATCTTTAGAAATTTGAATTTAAAAGTTTTTAGAGATACGTAAAAACTTATGGGCTTTTTGAATATTGCTAAGTACTTAAGTTGGATTTACACAAATTTAATTTAAAAAAAAAAAATCTTAGATTTTTGAAGCAATAAAATCTATTACGTCAATTACCTGAATTTTTTCTTTAATTTCAGGTTCCATTTCTTCATATGCATCCTTGAAATTTCCTATGCAAAACGGACAACTGGTTGTTAATATGTCTGCACCAGATTCTACCGCTTCTCTAATCCGTTCTTTTGATATATCTTTTGCTAAATCAGGAAATTGACTTTTAACACCTCCTCCCGCTCCACAGCACCACGCATGCTTCCGATTTCTCTTCATTTCAATTAATTCAACTCCGGGGATTTTAGCAACTACTTCTCTTGGTATTTCGTATAGATCCATATGACGTCCTAAATGACAGGGATCGTGGTAAGTTACTTTTAATTTTTCACCCTCTTTGGGTTTAAATGGAACTTGATTATTGTTTAGAAGATCAATAAGTATTTCTGTTATATGTTTCACTTCAAATGGTAATTCTTCTCCTAATATTTCAGGATAATCTTTCTTTAAAGTTCTATAACATCCCGCGCATGCCGTAAATACTGTTTTCGCTCCCATATTCTTAAAAAGATCAATATTATGCTTCATAAGCTTATCAACGGATTTGTATTCGCCAATACGAGCTCCAATTGAACCGCAACACCATTCCTCTTTTGATAGGGCCATCTCCATTCCAGCTGCAATAAGAATGCTCATCATATTTTTTAATGTATCTTGTTGTCGCAACGGCATAGTACATCCAGCAAAGAAGACTAAATCTCCTTTATCCTTTATATTTGGAAATTCTGATGCCCATTCAAATTTTTTCGCAAAATCCTCTCCATACGGATTTTTCATGGAGTCATCATTCATATAATCTACTAAATCTCTATGTCTGTCGAGAGGAGCAAATCCCGCCTCAACTAAATCTTTTCTCAGAGCGTCCCACACTTTATAATGATCGATCCATTTCGAAGTGTTAAGAACAATATTCTCATT
This sequence comes from Promethearchaeota archaeon, assembly GCA_048941265.1. Lineage (GTDB taxonomy): Archaea > Asgardarchaeota > Lokiarchaeia > Sigyniarchaeales > SOKP01 > LW40-45. Next base: position 7,458 of record JBHLNT010000061.1, on the reverse strand, counting down.
ATGAGTTTCATGACAAACTTCAGTGCAATTAGCACATTCCGTGCATTGATAGGCAAATTCAGCCAATTCTCTGCTCAACGGTAGTTTACCCTCTAACACACTCTTAAGTACATTCATTCTTCCGCGTGAAAAATAAATCTCAAATGCCTCATCTCCCTTTGACTCTTTTACGGGACATGTTAAATATCGTCCAACAGCACGTCTTATAGAAAAGCCACAATCTCCACAACCCATACAGGAAATTATTGCTTTCCATTCTTCTTTAAGATTTTTTAATTCAGTCATTTTTTTAATCCTCCCAGAAATTAAATTTACCTCGACTTAAAATGCATTTTGGGTCAAGCATTTTCTTAATTGCTTTCAATGTTTTATAATAATCTGGTAAATAAGCTTCAAGTTCAGCCATCATTTGAGATGCCATTTGGCCCATCATGTACCATTGTGCACCCCATTTTGTTACCATTTCCATGAAAGATTTCCATAGCCTAAGATTGATCTCATCAAATTCCTTATGAATCTCTCCATTATAATAACTTGGAAAACTTGTATATCCACAAGTCAACTCTACATTATTACCATCAATTAAAAATATTGGGCCACTTCCACTAATAGGGCGTTGACCAGTTACTTTCATGAATACATTCATATCCTCAGAATGTTTCATATCCCATTGGTCAATTTCATCGAGATATTTCGGATACATATTAATTGGTGTGAAACATTCACATGATAATGGTTCAAGAGCAGGAACTATGCCCCATAAATTATGATATATCTGCCAGTGTCCCTGTTCCTCATAATGCCATTTAGCGATGTTTCCATCTGAAATTTCTGAACCTAAAGCTTCACATTTATTGTTATTTACGATTATCTCATCTAATTGTTTCATTTTTTCATCTAATTCTGCTTCAGAATTTGCTTCAACTGTATAAAACATAATACCTCTTTTTTTCTTTAATTGTTCCCATAAAGGTAACATTCCAAATTCGCATCCTAATCGAACTATAATATCCATCATATAAAATAAATCGTAAACATCAATTCCTTTGCGTCTCACGTCTAACATAATCTGAGAAGAGACTTGTCTGTCTTTTCTTGGTAATAAAAATGTCTTATAACCAGCGAATGGTGGTCTAGGAAATATTTGTAATGAAACTTTAGTTTTCACGCCCATTATTCCATTATCCCCGCAAAAAAGGCCAGCCAAATCTGGTCCATTGCCAAATCTATTAAATGGAGTTTGAGAAAATCTATTTGCTTGAGAGCCTGTCTCAATTATCTCTCCTGTTGGCAAGACCACTTCTAAAGAAACTAATTGATTGGTACATGCTCCATATTTTGCACACCCACCTCCTCCAACAGACTGATGAGAGATTCCACCTCCCACAGATGCCGTCATTCCAGAACCAGGCCCCATACAACCCGTATAAAGATCAAAATGGCATAAATATTCATTCAATTTCCCCCATGAAATTCCAGCTTCCACGGTAACAATTAAATTATCTTCATCCAAATTTAAAACATTGTCCATACGTTTCATATCAAGTACAATTCCTCCGTCTCCTATAGGTTTACTTCCACCGAATTCATCATCACCACCTCCACGAGGGACAACATTGACATTTTCTTCATTCGCAATTTTAAGGATTTCAGAAATTTCTTTCGCATCTTTAGGTCGAATAACAATATCAGGAATCCCTTGTAAAACAGGATCAACTACTCTCGAGTAAGCATGCCGAACAATGGGGCTATTCGAGATAAATTTTTTTGTTACTATATTTTCTAACTTTTGATATATTTCTGTCATTTTATATTCACATTTACTTGTTTTTTTTACAAATTTTAGACTTATTTAGTTTAAATTTAATCAGATAGAATATAAATTAATTAGTATTTTGAAATTAAGATAGTTACATTTTTTATACTACCATTTTATAATTTTAACTTTCCATCTTTAATTTCAATTTATTTAAGAGAAAAAGAGATTAAGAGTAGTTTAGATAAAGAATAATAATTACCATGAGTTCTACAAAACCTTTTCCTTTTTCACTCAATTGATAAAACACTTTTGGAGGATGAGAATTTTGCACTGTTCGTGAAATTATTTCCGTTTTTTCTAGCTCTTTTAAACGAATTGATAAAATACGGGAAGATATTCCCTTAATTGCTCGCTTTAATTCATTAAAATTGGAACCTTTATAAGTTTCTAACTCCCAAATTATTTCTAAAACCCATTTTTTCGTAATAAATTCAATATTTTTGAAAAAAAATCTTAATTCCCATCTTTTTCGTTCTTTTGTGTATGGGATTTCACTGAAAAATTTATCTAATAAATACCTACCAATCTCTTTACCTTTCTTATGTATTTCTTTTAATGGCTGATATTGTTCAATTTCTTTTGTAATTTCATCAATATCCATTTTTAATCCTCCAGTAGTATATTTTTAGTAATTCATATTGATTTTAATAATTGTTTCCATTTAGGAAAAAAAAAAGTGGGATTAATTTCCTTGATTATAAAAGTCTTTCTTTAAGCCAATCGGGTAGCATAAATCCAAAATAAAACAATAAAGCACTTATATCTAATACAATCCTAGCAAGTATGAATAATTCTGGTACAATTGAATCTAAAAAAGCACCTATGGTGAAAAGGATAAAAGCTATGATGAGAAATTTCCCTTTTAATTTGACTTCGGGGTTATCTGATCTTAAAGATTGTTTACCAAATAAGATTCCCGTGATTAAAACGACAAGTAGAAAAATAACTAAAAGAACCTCAATATAGAGTCCATATACAACTTGAAAAGGTGTCTTAAACGTTCCGATTAGATTTGGTTGTGTAAAGAGGAAATAAAAGAAAATTATTTCAAAGATAATACCAATAATGAAGAATATAATCAAAATTATTTTCTGTTTTTCCGTATAAACTAAATTAGTAAACGCCTTTAGCCATACTAAGAGAAAAAAAGGCATTGTTGAGGTTCCAATGATAAAATTAGCCTCTGCACTGAGAACGGAATTTGTAGTAAGAACTAAAATTAGATTTATTGAATCAGGCCACCAGGGAGTGGATAAACCAATCCATGTAGTACCAACAAGAAGAAGTTGCGTGGTTTTATGTTCAAAATATTTAAGAATAATTTTTACACCTATGATAACAGATATTATAACATATGCTAGACTAAAACTACCTTGTAATATTTCAATTAGCCCAAATTGCATTTTACATCACAAAAGGATTATTTCCTATAAAAAATTGAATTAAAGATATATTAATCCTTTTTAAAATTATGTTAATTATTCTTAAAGGATACTCGAGAATAGTGCTTATTTAATACAAAAAATAATGGAAATAATGAGAAAATATTTAATAATCGCATTAGCGTGTGTTATTTTGATTATCCCTATGTTTTTTGGGATTTATTTGGAATATTTCCTCATAAGGGAATTTACATTATTCGTCATTTTCAATTTCATTTTAGGTTTAGTTATATTGCTTCTTATAAATAAATTAATAGTAGTTTATGGTTATGATCCTCAAAGTTTTGAAGCAATTAAAAAACAAGATGTAATTCATGCTATGATTAGTAAGAATCATAAGGAGATTATATGGATTTTTTTACCGATGATTATATTATTAGAGGAACTAATTTTTAGATATTATATGATTGGACTTCTGTTGAATCAAGGAGGCCTTAATATCCTTAGTGCTATTTTTATCTCAAGTATTGCATTTTCACTTTATCATATTCATATTTGGTTTAGGTTTAAGAACCTAAGAATCTTGCTAATATATCTCGGGAATTCTTTTTTGTTGGGATTATTCAACGGTTATATTCTATTAACATTAGGTTTAATCCCATGTGTATTAATACATTTTACTTTAGTTTTGATTATGTATTATAATGTCTATACAAGGTATTTCGAAGGAAATATAAATTCAAGCTAAGAAAATTTCATATTCCTAAGAACTTTTTTGTCTACTTTCCCAACTGAAGTCAGAGGCATCTCTTGGACGAATTCAATATATTTAGGAACCTTATAGTTAGCCAAATTATCTTTAGCATAGTTTAAGATATCATTCTTAGTTTCTTCTGAGGCTTCGTATCCTTTCTTCAAAAGCACATATAGCTTTACAAATTCGGAGCCAGGGCGATCTGGATTAGGGACTCCTACAGTGGATGCAAGCTCGATCGCAGGATGTTTATTTATCTTATCGTCAACTTCTACACTGAACACTTTATATCCACCAACAATTATCATGTCTTTTGTGCGATCTACTATAGTAATATATCCATCCTCATCCATAATACCCACGTCTCCAGAGTAAAACCACCCATCAACGAGTGCATTTTCAGTTTCTTCTGGCTTTTTCCAGTATCCCTTAAAAACCTGTGGACCTCTTATGGCAATTTCACCTGCTTCACCAATAGGAACCTCTTTTTCTCTATTAGTTACATCTATAAGCTTAACCTCCGTACTTGGAAACGGGACGCCAACGGTCCCCACTTTTTTTGGTCCCAAAAATGGGTTCATCGTGACGCCGGGAGATGCTTCTGTCATTCCATAGGCTTCAATAAGCTTGCTTTTACCAACTAATTCTTCAAATTCAATTATAGCTTGAGAAGGAAAAGGAGCCGCTCCTGAAATAAAGCCATTTATGGCACTAAAGTCCAGTTTTTTAAACCTTCGATTAGACATAAGCATGATATATAACGTCGATACATTATACATCAGTGTGATTTTTCCTTGATATTCCTTCATTTTATTAGCAATATAGTTTGTATCACGGGGATCGGCGACTAAAATTTGTCCTGCCCCACTGAAAACTGATTGAATACAAAATTGCAACCCAGCTAAATGAAAGAAAGGAAATCCGGAAATATAATAATCTCCAGGATTAACAGCCGGTCCGAACCAATGTTCAACGATTTGTATCATACAGCTTAAATTTCTATGAGTTAAAATAGCACCCTTAGGGGGTCCGGTAGTTCCTCCTGTATATTGAAGCAATAAAACATCCTCTTCAGTATTGAATTTAATATCAGGAGACTTATCACTCTTATATTTCGAGAGAATATCATTGAAAGTGAAATACTTTATACCCTCAACAGGTTCTACTTTGCCGATTGGGATTTTTCCGATGTTTATAAGCTGTTCTTTCATTTTTGGTTCTAAGTCTATCAAATCAGCAACATTAGTAGTAACTACGATTTCTACCTCAGTTTCTCCCGTAGCTAATGCCTCTCTTATCTTTTCTTCGTAAAAAGAATCCATAGTTACAATTACTTTTGCTTCACTATCTTTTAATTGATAGACAACTTCATTTGCACTTAAAAGGAAATTTATTCCTGTAGATGCGCATCCAGCATAAAACGTTCCAAATAAGGCAATAATATATTGAGGAGTGTTAGGAAGATTTACTGCTATTGTATCCCCTTTCTTTATTCCATTCTCTACCAGAAAATTCGCGAAACTATTTACGTATTTTTCAGCTTCCTGAAAAGTTGCACAAGTTCCTTGAAAATCGTAGCAGAGGGTATCAGGGTATTTACGAGCTGTCTCTTTAAAGGCTTGATCAATCGAATTGATGGTAAATTCAATTTCTGGTTTTACATAATCATCATATGATTTTAACCATATCTTTGACGCATAAGGACTTTCGTTCACTTTTTGTGTCATTATTTATTACTTATTTGTAGAGTTTTTATTGAGTTTGATAAAAATTAATATACTACATTAGAATTTTGCACTATTTAAAATTATTCATATAAATTCTGGAAAATTAGTTAATGATTGATTAGTTAATACAAATTCTAATGCCATATGATTCTTGAGAAATTGGAGCAAAAATATAAAAATAAAAAAGCTTTGTATCAATTTTTAAATTATGGAAAGTATGGGGGATAAAGAAAAAATCGTATTGATTGGAGCAGGTTCCTTACAATTTGGTCTGGGAGCTGCAGGCTGTGTTTTAAATAGCAAGGTTTTAGAGGGTTCTACTATCTCACTTCACGATATAAATGCAGAATCGCTTGATTTGATTAATCAAGCTTGCGAGGCGGCAATTGATGAGAGAAACTTAGATTTCACATTAGAATCTACAACTAACCGTACTGTTGCTTTGAAAAATGCAACTTTTATTATTAATTCAATAGAAGTGGCTCCCAGATTTGAGCTATGGGATCAAGACTATGAAATTCCTCGGAAATTTGGAAACAGGCAAGTTTTTGGGGAGAATGGAGGTCCTGGGGCGCTCTTCCATTGTTTAAGAGTAATTCCTCCAATTCTAGAAATTTGTGAGGATGTGAAAAAAATTTGCCCTAATGCGCTTTTCATAAATTTTTCCAATCCTATGAGCAGAATCTGTCTAGCAATCAAGCGAAAATTTCCTTCACTTAAATTTGTCGGTCTTTGTCATGAATATCAAGATCATGAATTAATCATAAGTAGAATTCTAGATACTCCTCTCACAAATTTGGAGATTTTAGCAGGAGGTTTAAATCACTTTGGTGTTATTTTAGATATAAAGTATAAAGATACTGGAAAGGATGCTTATCCAGAAATTCGTAAGAAAGGTCCAAAACATCTTCGATCGATAAGAACTATGGATGGTCATAATATTATGATCTATATCTTGGAAAAATATGGTTATATTCCGTATACAACGGATAGCCATTATGGAGAATATATACATTGGGCATGGGAAATCGCAGATATGGGCGGTATTAAAAATTTTAAAGACATGTACATGGCAAGTATTGATTACACTAGGAATAAAATAATGAAATTGATTCAAAAAGGAAAGGGGGCGAAATTGGTAAAACCTGATGATGAACGAGCAATCCCTATTATTGAAGAGATTTTAACTGATGCAAACTACAGGGAAGCATCAGTGAATTTACCAAATGGTGGTGTCATTCCTAATCTTCCTCGTGATCTCGTAGTAGAGTGTCCCGCTATGGTCAATAAAGATGGACTTCATGCTGTAGAGCTAGGAGAATATCCCAAGGGTTTGGCAGGACTTCTGAGAAATCAGGCTACAGTACAAGATCTTGTTGTGGAAGCAGTACTTACAAAATCCAAAAATAAAGCATTGCAAGCTCTCCTCGCAGATCCTGTAGTCGATAGTTATACCCAAGCAGAAAAAATTTTAGATGAAATGTTACAAATTCAATCTGATTTTATAGAGTTAGAATAAATTTTCACTTTTCTAAAAAAAGGATTTAAGGTAGGATTTTTCATTCTAGTGACTTCAGAACTAAAAAGAAGTAAATCATTGCATGAAATAGAAAAGATATAAATACTATTTATCTTTATTTTTCTCATAAAACTTAAAATATGATATAATACATGTCAACTGTAAAACTATTTTATTTCCGTTGGCAGTGGCCTTGGCGCGCATAAGGACGCGCTTTTCATAGGTTAAATCATATTTTAATAACTTCGTTCTTTAAT
>JBHLNT010000252.1:0-5417 GCA_048941265.1 Promethearchaeota archaeon | reverse complement strand
CCAATTGTATTTTGCCTTAAAGATGAGGTTAAAATAGCAGACGCGTACAAGATTAAATCAATAAGAAATGCACTGGAAATAATTAATGGTCTGATTTGAGATAAAAGATTTTTTCTATAAGCATAATAAAAAGTGAAGCTAATCCATAATAATGATGATATATGAAAGCTTATCAATATAATATTTAAAATTGTTAAGTTCGGGGCGATTATAATAAGAGTTGTTGATAAAATGACTATTAATAAAACTAATATAATATTTAATGTAATTTTATAATGGTTTTCAATTAAATTATCATTTTTATTGTGATTAGATGGAAATAGAATATCCATACCTAACGAGATTAGTGGAGCTGCTGTTAATACTATTAAAACATATCGAAATTTTAGTATTATTAATGAAGTGTTTTCATTAATGGTATAAAATGTCAAAATATAAAGTAAATTAATAAGCTTTCCATAAACTAATCCTAAGAAAAATAATCCAATTAAAAAATCAATGTTCTCAAAATTCAATTTCTTTTGGATATTCCATTGCCAAAAAGCATAAATCATCATTCCGATTGTTATAATAATCCTAATTAAAATAAAGATAGTTATACTCCACATACCCTCATATTGATTAAGTGAGCTGCTGATTGCTGTAAAAAAGAATATATATAAATATAACATACCAGTAGAACTAACACTTATAGTGAAGAATAATAAAATAACAATTATTTTCTTTTTAGACAAGTTTAATTTAACTCCTAATTAATTTTGGAAAGATTATCCTAATATATTATAATGATGATACAACCGAATATTTCCTAGATTAAAACATTTTATTTTTTTAATTTAATATTTTAAAGAACACTAAAACAAAATTCAGATAAAACTTATGTTACTCACTTTAAAAATATAGAGAAAAAGGATGGATTATCAGATTGAAACTTTATTTTTTTCTATAATCCATTTATTTGCTAAGAATGTTTGATTAAATCCTAAATCGGGTTTATATTGAGAATGAATAGTCGATTTCGGGAACCATACTTCTTGACCAGATTTAAAAACAATAAGTATTGCTTTTTCGGTCTCAGCTTTAATAGAACCATTAATTTCGATTATTTCATTATCTTTTCCGTTAGAATTTATGATGCTAGTTTCTACAATCAAACTTTCATCTATGTCTGGGTTATTGGAATAGCTACTAGATGAGAATAGGATATCTTCTTGATCAGCATCTTTCTTTTGAGTATTACTTGATGTAGTAGCAAATTCGATCTTTTCTTTAATTAAATGCTTTAAAAGGAGCTTAAATATTTCAATTTGAGCAATTCCTAGCATTTTAGAATAATTTCCTATATTTATCCATAGTTTATCTTCTTTATTATTTTCCCAACTAAAGGAAATAGGGGTTTTATTATCTTTATAAGTATGATAACTGGACCACGAATCTACTTTCCGTTGTAAAACTCGTAGAATCATAACCATCTCATCTAAAGAACATCGAATTGTTTTTCCTTCTCCTATAGAAGGTTTTTCCCAGACGCTATCTGGTTTTCTTTTGATACTCCTTAAAAAAATATAAGGTTCATTTTTCGATGAACTCTGGATTATTAAGCCGGTTGATTGTCCGAAAAAACTTTGACTATGGGTATCTGTCATTTTTATCATATAATAAAATATTTAACCTTTTTTAATAAAAAACAGTTAATTAGTTTTTTATAATTTCAAATTATTTAAAGAAAAAGTTTAGTAATTAAGGTCCTTAAATTCAAGAGAAATAAAAATATAAACTAACTAATTCATTATAAAGGTTTTCATTAAATCAGCATGGAGTTTCTAATTAAAAATAATAAGTCCATTCTTTTATTTAATACATGAAGCATGTGATATACAATTAACAATTTATATCCTTCATTAAACTCAAAATCAGAGTCTTTTTATCATAAAGCAATCAAGCAACTAATTTATAAATATATTATATCCTCAAATAACGATATCGTTGAAAGTTCGACAGAAAAATATTTTAAAACCCGTAGAGCTGATGTTTTTTTTAACCTTAATGATGGTAAAAAAATAGTAGTTGAAATCCAGCATTCAAATATCACTTCTAAAGAAGTTGTAGACAGAACCCGCGAATATAACCAACAAGGAATATTTGTATTATGGATATTACATGGAAAAGGAAACTCAGTGGCTTCTCCCAAATTACCTGAACATAAAAAAGATGTTAAAATAAGCCCGGTCGAGAAATTTTTACATAAGATGTATGGCGGGAGAGTTTATTATGTTAATGTGAATGAATATTTTCATAAAACAACAATAACTTTTCCATTCGCGATACATTATTCTCTTTCAGATAAAAAACCAAAAAAATCATATCGGAAGAACTATGAATATTTTTATTATAGAAATTCAAATTTTGCTATGATACATAACTGGAAATTATTATGTGTTGATTATAATGGATTTAAAATAGCCCGATTTTATGATAAAAATATTAAGATTTCGTTAAAAAATCAGATCTACAATTTTGTTAAAAATTTCATGAAGATTCACCCTCTAGATTATGAGAAAAAATCAAAAACTAAAACATTAGTGAAGAACATAATTAAAGAGTGTAGGGGGCAGTATGGGAAGGTTCTAATAATTGAGTGTATTTCTCTTTTGAAAGAAAAAATTCAAATTAATGAGAAATATATCAATAAAATTCTTAATAAATTCAGACAATTCTAAATTTTAAAAAATTAGTGAATTTAAAAAAAAATATATTAAAGAATATTAATATTAGAATTTTAATTACTAAACAAATTTAATTAGGTGATAAATCATTAGTATAGATTGGACAAAAGCAGAGGAAGCACCTCAAAAAACCCAAAAAGTTGAAGGAAAGATCTTATTAGACTTGAGATCGAAGATCTCAAATTTAGAAAAAGAATTAAATGACACCAATTCAAATTTAGAAAAGACCCAAAGTGAATTAGAGAAGACTAAAGCAAGTTTAAATGAGAAAAATGAAAAGTTATCCTCAACAGAGAAAGTGAAGGGTGATTTAGAGGGGGAATTAAATAAACTTAAAACAGAAAAATCGAATGTAGATGGCAAATTAAGTGAAGCAGAGAAAAAGATTTCAGAAATGGAGACTAAAGTTAAAGAATTAGAACCAAAGATTTCCGAGAAGGAGAAAGAAATCGGGAATCTAAAGACTGAATTGGAACAAAAGATTGCTGATAAAGATAAACAAATCGAAAGTATTAAATCTGAAATTTCTGATAAGGATAATGAAATTGGGACTCTTAAAAATGATTTAGAACAAAAAGTTTCAACTAAAGATACAGAAATAGCAAGTCTTAAAAATGATCTTGATGTAAAAGTAAATCAAATCAATGAATTGAACGATAAAATCAGCACATTTGAAGCTCAAGTCTCTGATGCCGAGGGAGCTCCAAATATCCTCGAACAAATTAAGGAGTTAATGAAAACAAAAGGTTTTCTTTCTGATAGGGAATTTGAAAACATGTTGAAGCAATAGTTAATCTAATAATTAAAATTTAAGACATTCTTAAAATTAGCTTGAAAAATTGCTTATTGCTGAATTATTTACTTTTCTTTTATTTTTTAATTTTTTTTTAAACTTTTAAGATAAAGAATGAATAGAACTTTTACATTTATTTGGAGATATAGTTATCTTCGTGAAACAATGATTTCACGAAGTTCATTTAATTATTTATTAAAGTGGCCATTAAATCCTTGAAATTTTTTGATTTTTAGATGATTATCCAAGAATTTTAATATAACCTTTTTTACATCTTATTTAAACTTAGCATTTTATTAGGAATTATATATAATAATTGATTTAGTTCATATACATAAAGTTAGACATAGGTAGATTGACTAATAATTTAAATTCTCGATTCAAATTAATTTATGAGAAATACGACATTACAAATTGGTGAAATATGAGATATAACAACAAGGAAATTAGAGATGAATTTAAAGACTTATTTGAACATTCTTTAGATTTGTTATATGTTAATGATTTAAAGGGAAATTTTCTTGATGCCAATGATATTGCTTTAAAACTACTTGGTTATACGCGGGAGGAACTTCCTAATCTTTCCTTCAAAGATTTAATCGATAAGGAGGATCTAGTAAAGGCAATAATTAATGTGAAAGGAGTTTTTGAATCTGGTAAGAGTTCAGGGCGTAACGAATATAAAGTTAAAAAAAAAAATGGGGATTTTCTATATGTAAAAACATACGCAATTCCTATAATGAGAGACGGGGAAGTTTATGCAATCTTAGGGGTAGGCACTGATATCACCGAACAGAAACTAGCTGAACAAAAAATGGAGGAATCTGAAAAGAAATTCAGACATTTATTTGAAAGTTCTCCATTTATGATAGTTGTAATGAATAAGGAAGGAAAAATTGTAGATATTAATAATAAAGTTATTTCCTTTACAGGATATAATAAAGATGATTTAATTAATAAAGATTTTAGAGCTTTAAATAAGATAATACCCGTTAATTATGAAGCTATATCCATTAAAAAGTTTAAAGAAGTGTTAGAAAGAGGTTTTATTAAACCTTTAGAACTCCAGTATTATAATAAAAAGGGGAACTTAACATGGATAAGAGCACAAGCATCTTTAGTAGAAATTGAAAACGAGAAATTTATACAAACCATGTTCCACGATATTACAACGGAAAAAGAAGCGGAAAGCATGATCACTCAAGAGATTGAAAAATTAAAAGATCTTGACCGTATTAGAAAAGATTTAATATCAAGAGTATCTCATGAGTTAAAAACACCAATTATGAGTATTCTTGGGTCTTCAGAATTATTACTGGAGATATTTAAGGAACAACTTGGAAAAGATGCATTGGAGCTTGTAGAGATTATAGATCGAGGAGTAAAACGATTATTGGTTTTGGTGGAACATTTACTTGACACATCGAAAATCGAATTTAGAAAAATTGAACTCAGCTTCGAAATGGTCAATTTAAGTGAAATAATTAGAGAAAACATCTATGATATGATGCATTTCATAACTGAAAGACAGATTAATTTAAAATTAGATTTACCTGAAAATTTCATATTGTCTATAGATAAAATTAGAATAGGGCAAGTAATTACTAATTTATTATCAAATGCTATAAAAAACTCACCCCCTAGGGGGGAAATAACAGTTACTTTACAAGATGTGAATAATTCCGCCATCATCACTGTCAAGGACACTGGTGTAGGGTTCACTAAAAGCGAAATGAACCAAATCTTTACTCGTTTTGGAAAAATCGAGCGTTATGGAAAGGGTTTAGAATATATTGATATTCAAGGATCTGGGCTTGGATTATATATATCGAAAGAGATAATAGAATTACATAATGGTTATATTTCAGCAACTTCCCGAGGAAGGCATAAAGGCAGCA